>CALXGD010000185.1 GCA_944387745.1 uncultured Oscillospiraceae bacterium | reverse complement strand
GCGTTGAGCTGTTCCCGGTTCAGGTCGTCCAGGCTCACGCCGGCGTCCACCTCCGTGGTGTTGACGCTGCCCCGGTTTTCGCATTGCAGGATGGTCCCGTAATTCTGCCCGGCGATGCCCCCCACATAGTGCTCCCCGGAGAGCGCGCCGGAAAAGGCGCAGCCCACGATCTGGCCCTGAGCCTGGTTGATCCCCACCAGGCCGCCCACGCTGTCCCGTCCGGCCACAGTTCCGGTGAAGGTGCAGTTGCTCAAGAGCCCCCGGTTGTCCCCGGCCAGTCCGCCCAGGGTGTTCTGCCGGTCGCTGGGGTCGATGGTCCCCTCCACCGACAAGTCATAGACCGCTCCGGTGGGCTGGATGTATCGGAACAGGCCCCGCACGTTGCCGCTGCCGGTGAGAGATAGGTCGGAGATTGTGTGGCCCTGCCCCTGGAAGGTGCCGCCAAAGGTGGGGATCGGGGCGAAGTCCACGCCAGTCAGGTCGATGTCCGCCTCCAGATAGACGGTCTTTCCCTGGGACCAGCTATCCAGAGTGCAGTTCCGGGAGAGCGCCGCCAAGTCCTCCGCCGTGCGGAGGTAGATGCTTGCAGAATTCTCTGCCGCCAGGGCAGCGGGAGCCATCAGGGAGAGGAGCAGGACCGCAGCCGACAGGAGGCCCACAAACTTATTGATCTTCCGTTTCATCTGCTTTTGGACCCTCCTCGATCTGATAGCTGCCGGTCTCCAAGATCCCGGATACATCACCGTGAATCACCCCCTGAATATGGGCGTCCACCACACCAGATATCCGGCCCCGAACTCGGCCGTTTACATAAACAGTTCCGCTGGCGCTGTGGCTGACCTCCGGCACTTTGATATTAAAACGGGTTCTCTCAACAATACGATCCCCCAGGAACAAAATTTGAGGCAGAATAAACATCACCAAAAACATGGAGATCACTGTGCCTCTGCACAGACATTCTCCAATCCCCACAATGGCCGGTTCCGTCGTGATGCGGGCGATGAGGAATCCAGCGGCGGACAGAATACTCCCTGAGGTAAGTACGGTGGGAAAGGACAAATCCAGGGCCTGAACAATGGCCTTTTCCCGGGTCATCACTCCCTTGAGCTCGTTGTACCAGGAGGAGATCACGATGGCATAGTCGATGTTAGCCCCCATTTGAATGGAGGTGACAATAAGATAGCTCATAAAAAAGATGGGTTTCTGCTGGACACCCGGAAAAGAAAAATTGATCCAGATGCTCCCCTGAATCACTAAAATCAGGAGAATGGGCAGACCTACCGACTGGAAGGTAAACAACAGCACCAAAATGACAAATACCACGGACAGAATACTGATGATCACATTGTCTCTGGCAAAAGAGACGGACAAATCGTAATCGCTGGTGGAGTCTCCCACCAGGTAGACCTGATCCGGGTCATAGTGCCGCTCCGCCTCCCAGTGGATGGTCTGGAGGAAGGCAAAGGTCTCCTGTCCCTCCTCTGGCAGGTCCAGACTGATGAGCATCCGGGTGTAATGCTCCCCCAGCAGCTGGGCCCGGGCGTCAGAGAGCTGCTCGTATAGGTCGTCCAGATCAGCCTGCCGCTCTTCATTCAGGGACACGTAGCCCTCCTCTACTTTGTCATAGACGAAGAAGAACATATCCATCAGGGGCACGGCGTAGTCCTCCACGCCGCCCACGATGCGGCCATATTCCTCTCCCTCCGCCGCGTAGGCGACGTATACCAGCTTGATCAGCTCATAGTCCAGGTCAGTCATCTCGGCAAACTGCCGAGGTGTCAAGGCATCGGTGAGCATGTGACCCTCCATCACCTCCACGTTGGAAAGTCCCATGGCGTAGTCCACCTGGTCATAGGTCTCCAGACGGGCGAGCAGGGCCTTTTCGCTGGCATAGTCCCCCTTTGGGACGATGAGGGCCATGATGTTTTGACTCCCGAAGGTCTCGTTAATCTTCTCCTCTGCGATTTGACTCTCGTTCTGCCGCGTGGTCTTAATTTGGGTATAGCCGTAAACATAGGGACACTGGCTGGAGAGGCAGTACCCCCCAATCAGAGCTGCGGCAAATATGGGGATCCCCACATAGCGCAGCTTCAGCACCAGGGTGCCCCAGCGGTCGATTTTGGGAATAAAACTGCGGTGGCGGGTCTTTTCCATTGCCCGTGAAAAGAGCATCAGCAGCCCCGGCATCAGGGTAAAGACTGAGAGCATACTGAACAGGATGGCTTTGATCAGCACAATTCCCATGTCAAACCCAATTTGAAACTGCATAAACATCATGGCCGCCAGGCCAGAGATGGTGGTCAGACTGCTGGCGGAGATGGAGGGGATGGCGGCGCTCACCGCCGCAATACAGGCCTCCCGGTCCCCTTTGGTCTCCCGCTCCTCCAGAAAGCGGTGGAGCATGATGATGGCGTAGTCGATGGCCAGGGCCAGCTGGAGCACCACGGTCACCGAGTTGGACACGAAGGAGATCTCATCAAAAATAAAATTGGTGCCCAGGTTCAGCAGAGCCGCCGCACAGAAGGTGATGAGCAGCACCGGAATCTCCGCATAGGAGCGGGAGGTGAGCAGCAGGACCAATACAATGATAACGGCCGCCACTGCCAGAATAATCCCCATCTCGCCGGCCAGGGAATCCGCCTGAGAATTGCCCACGGCGCTCTCAATGTAGAAGTCATAGGGGGCGAGGAGCCCCCGGATCTCATTCAGGGCTGCAAGACAGGTCGGGTCATCCTCCTCCCCGTCAAAGGTCACGGAGATGAGTGCGTCCGCCCCTTTGAAATACTCTGCGATGTCCTCCGGGGTGTCCGTGCCACCCATCGAAGCTGAGGTCACCCCTTCGATCCGCTCCATCTGCTCCGCCAGATCGGTGGCGATGTCGAGCGTCACATGGGACACCATGACCCGGGCGGTGGCAAAGGTGGTAAATTCCTCGTCCATCAGCGTCAGGCCCTGCCTGGTCTCTGTGGTGTCCGGGAGATACTCCGTAATGTCGTTGCAGACACTGACCCAGTTCCGGGAAAACAGACAGAACACCAGAGCGCAGGCGTAGAGAAAGAAGATCAGGTTCCGCTTATCCACGATCACCGTGGCCAGGCGCTGGAAAAAGGACGGTTTTTCTGTCTCTCGCTTCACGCTTTCTGTTCCTCCTGTCCGGCCTGCCCCGGCGCACCGCTGGGCAGCGGGACCCCCTCCCACCGGATGCGGCAGTTTTCCGCTGTGGTTTCACCTGTCAAATGTCCATCTTGAAGAGCCAGCACCGTCTCACAGAGCAGAGGATGCACCGCCGTGCGGATCGAGTGGAACAGATGGAGGTTCCCGTCCTCCGCCCGCACTCCCTGGACGGCGTTCTCATAGCCCATCAGCTCCAAAAGCCCGGTAAAATAACTGCCACTGCGCTCTAGGGTCAAAAGCCCGGTCCGGGGACCCATCTGGCTGTGCAGGGTCACTTGATAGCGTTCCGTCATCGCACTCCGCTCCCTTCCGTTTTTTTCAGCGTATGCAAATCCGGCAGAAAAAACAAGGTGCAGAAGAGGGACGGATGTCAGAAATCTGACACCTGTCCCCATTCTGCACTCGTGACACCGCGGGAAATTTATGCTATAGTTTAGACTGATGATTTGTTTGCACAGACAAAACTGGGAGGCCCGGAATGGAAAAACGGACATACGCAGCCGGCGACGCCGCCAGGCAGGAGATCTGCGCCGCACTGAAATCGCTGATGGCACAAAAGCCCCTGAATAAGATCACCGTGGCGGAGATCATGCGCCAATGCGGCATGACCCGCCAGCACTTTTACTATCACTTTGAGGACATCTACGCCGCGGTGCGCTGGATGTTCGACCAGGAGGCGGTGGCCTTGCTCCGGGCCCACGAGGGAGTCCTGCTGTGGCAGGACGGTCTGCTCCAGCTGTTTCGCTACCTTCAGGAGAACCGGGCGGTGTGCCTGTGTGCCCTCCACTCCGTCAGCCGGGAACATCTGAAACGGTTCTTCCGGGATGACATCAATTCCGTCATCCAGAACACCATACAGAACCTCGCGGTCCAGCTGAACTATCCGGCCAGCGCCCAGGAGATCGATTTGCTGACGAGATTCTATGTGAGTGCCCTGGTCGGCATCGCCGAGGACTGGCTGCTGGGGGAGCTCCAGGAGACGCCGGAGGAACTGATCCGCTTCACGGACCAGCTGCTCCGATCCCATATCATGGGGACGAAGCTCCGACTGGCCGGAAAAGTCCTTTGAGCTGGGATCTTACGAACAGTCGCTGCAAAAGCCTGGAGAACACTGACGGTCAGACAGCGCGCCCCTTTCTCCATGCCTCCAATTTTTTCGTCTCACCAGGACTTTCTTTCCCCGCGGTCTCTCTTGGCAAGTCGGGAACACAAAAATTTCTTTACAAAACTCCGCTATAACATGCGGCGGCCCGCTCAGGATCACCCTGAGCGGGCCGCCGCTTGCTTCCTCATACGTCTGAATGAATCATTTTTGTGGAAAAGGGTTCTGCTATACCTGTTCCAGGAACCGGAGGAAGGCCTCCTTCCCCTGGGGAGTGCGCTTGTAGACGCCGGCGTGCTCCAGCACCTGGGCAAACACCAGGCCAGTCTCCTTCTGGACGATGTCCAGGGCGTTGTCCGCCGTGAAGGTGTAGTTGGGGGCAAATTTCTCTGCCCAGTGGGCGTGCTTCTCAGTGAGCTCGCTGGAGCGCAGGTCGGCCCCGGAGACCAGGGCGTCGGCCACCGCGGCCAGCACCGCCTTCAGACGGGCGGGGAGGACCGCCAGGCCCATCACCTCGATGAGGCCGATGTTCTCCTTTTTGATGTGGTGGAGCTCCGGGTGGGGGTGGTACAGGCCCAGGGGGAACTCCTCCGTGGTCAGGTTGTTGCGCAGCACCAGGTCCAGCTCGTAGTCCTTCCCTCGCCGCCGGGCGATAGGAGTGATCGTATTGTGGGGCTCGCCGTCGGTCTCGGCGTAGATAACCGCACTCTCGTCGGTGTAGCCCCGCCAGGAGGCGAGGATCTGGTCGGCCAGCTCGATGAGCCGGGCCGGGTCGGCGGCGGTGAGCCGCACCACCGACATGGGCCACTTGACGATGCCCGCCTTCACGTCGGCATAGCCGGGGAAAGGAAAGGGGGTCTCCACCGGGGCCTTCTCCATGGCGAAGGTGTACCGCCCCCCCTGG
>CALXGD010000184.1 GCA_944387745.1 uncultured Oscillospiraceae bacterium | reverse complement strand
ATGTGGGGGGCATCGCCGGGCAGAATTACGGGACCATCCTGCAATGCGAAAACCGGGGCAGCGTCAACACCACGGAGGTGGACGCCGGCGTGAGCCTGGACGACCTGAACCGGGAACAGCTCAACGCGGCGGAAAACGTGCCGGTCTGCACGGACATCGGGGGCATCGCCGGCTTTTCCAGCGGCATCCTCCAGGGCTGCGTCAACGCCGGGCCGGTGGGGTACGCCCATGTGGGCTATAACATCGGCGGCATCGTGGGGCGGCAGTCCGGGTATCTGGGCGGCTGTACCAACACCGGCACCGTCCTGGGTCGGAAGGATGTGGGCGGTATCGCAGGCCAGCTGGAGCCGGAGGTGCGCCTGCTCTTCAACGAGGGCCAAATGGGCGACCTGCTGGACGCTCTGGACACGCTACGGGCTCTGGCCGGCGATCTGAGGGGTGATTTGGGCGTTTCCTCTGATCAACTCTCTGCTCAGATGGATGTCATTTCCCAGCGGGCCGGAGAGGCCCAGGAGGTTGTCGGGGATCTGGCCGACTCCGCCGCGGACTGGGCCAATGGGAACATCGATGAGATCAACAGCCTCTCCGCCCGCCTCTCCTGGCTGACGGATGAAATAGCGCCTACCCTGGATGACACCGTAGACGCTCTGGACCTGGCGGAGGAGCTGGCCGGGCAGCTGGGCGATGTACTGGAGGAGGGCCGGGCTGCGGGCGAGATCGGCGCGGATACGGCGGCAGAGGCGGAGGATGCGATCCGGGCACTTCGCACCGCGTTGACGCAAGCCCGCGCCTCCCGCAATCAGCTCCAGTCCGCTCTGGACCACCTGAAACAGGTGCTGGGCCGCGGGGAGGACACCGGCCCGGCCGTGGAGGCGCTCTTTGAAGCCTTTGGAGACTTTGTGGAGGACTGCAGCGAAGCGGCCGGGGCCGCCGGGCAGGCACTGCGCATTTTGTGGGATGCCGGCGGGCTGGATGGGATGACCGAGGAACAGCAGGCGGCGTGGAGTGAGGCCCTGGCCGGTGTGCAAAGCGGCCTCGCCCAGGCGGCGGCTGCCTTGCCAGGGATGGGGAAGGCCATGGTTCGGCTGGCCGATTCCCTGACCCATCCGGAGGAGTTTGGCAATGCTCTGGAGGATGTGAAAGGGGCCGGAGCGTCCCTTTCCGCCGCTCTCCGCTCCCTGGCGGACGCGGCCAGAGAGGGGCAGGACGCCGCCAACGGCCTGCGGGAGCTTTTAGAGCAGGGCGGAGACGTGGGACGCGGGCTGGAGAAGGTGGGGGACACCACGGAGGAGCTCCTGGGGCAGGTGGCCGGGATTGGCAGAGATCTGGCGGATACTGTGGAGGAGCTGTCGGAGATGCCCACCATCACCATCCACCCCATCAGCCAGGAGATCCAGGCTCAGGGGGACGCCCTGGGGGACGTCTTTGCCCAGCTTCTGGATGACGGAGACGCCCTGCGGGAGACTATGTCCGGCAGCAAGGATCTCCTGTTGGACGATCTGGATGCCATTCATGCTCAGTTCGGCGTCATCGCTGATCTGCTCCGGGATATGCTGGAGGGCTCAGACGAGGAGACGGAGCGGTTTGAGGACGTGTCCGACCAGGAGGCCGGTGTGCCGGACACCGGGGCCATCGTCAGCGCCCAGAACAGCGGCGCGGTGGAGGGGGATGTGAACACCGGTGGCATTGTGGGCTCCATGGCCATCGAGTATGACTTCGATCCGGAGGACGATCTGATCCGGGAGGGGGACCGCTCACTGGATTTCCGGTATCAGGCCCGGGCCGCCGTCCTCTCCTGCGTCAACACCGGGACAGTCACCGGGAAGGAGAACTGCGCCGGCGGCATCGCGGGACTGATGGACCTGGGCCGGGTGAGCGGCTGTGAGAATTACGGCGCGGTGGCCAGTACCAGCGGCAGCTATGTGGGCGGCATAGCCGGTGCCTCCTGGGGCAGTATCCGGGACAGCTGGGTGCAGTGCCATCTCTCCGGCGAGGACTATGTTGGCGGCATGGCTGGGCTTGGGGCCACCCTGGTGAACTGCCGCGCTCTTGTGGCTGTCGATGAGGGCTCCGCCTATTTGGGTGCGGTGGCCGGGGATGTAGACTCGGAGGGAACCGTGTCCGGAAACCTCTTCACCAGCGAAACTCTGGGCGCTGTGGATGGGATCAGCTATGCCGGGGCGGCGGAGCCAGTGGAGTTTGCTGCCCTGTGCACCTCCGCCGACACGCCAGAGCTGTTTGCCCGTTTAGAGCTGACCTTTGTGGCGGACGGGCAGACAGTGGCCGTGCTCCCCTTCCAGTACGGGGAGGGCATCGGTGTCCTGCCAGAGATCCCAGCCAGGAAGGGATACTCCGCCGTCTGGCCGGAGCTGGACTATAGCCATCTCACTGTCAGTCAGACCCTGGAGGCCGTCTACACCCCCTATACCTTCGCCCTCACAGATGGCGGCATGCTGCCGGAGATCCTGGTGGACGGAAATTTCAGCAGCAGGGCAACCGTGACGCATACTGCGGAGGAAGTGACATGGCAGAGCGAAAACCGTGTTCCACACGCCGGAACCGCATATACAGTAGAAGTGCAGGACCCGGAGCTGAAACAGGTGACCTATACAGTCCACTGCCGGCTGCCGGATGGAGATAGGCAGTATGATCTCTGGGTGTTCGGGGAAAATGGCTGGACGAGAGAGAAATATGAGGTCGACGGGCACTATTTGCTCTTGAGCAATCAGACAGGCCGGATTACCTTCTGCATCACAGAGCGGTCTGTCAATCCGGTGATGTGGGCAGTCGCTGCCGGTGGAGTTCTGCTTGTGTTGAGTGCTGTGTTCGGTCGGAGAGCTCTTAAACTGCACAAAATACAGATCTCTAAGACCTAGAAAAGGAAATCTGCCATACTCTTTATAGGAAATTTTGGTTTTTATATATCCCTACTTTCAGGCGAGCGGGATGTTTCAGAAAGTAAGAATACCTTTGGATCGAAAAAGAGATTGAGAACTTTGTAAATACTGTGGAGACTATGGCCAAACGGAAGCCCTCCATCTTCCGGTAAATCTGGCCCTAGGGTATTGCAGTTTGTTACCATGAACCAAGCGGTGTGGGCCCTGCCGAAGTCGGAGATATCCCGTAGGGGTTGTCTGCCGGCCTTTCCCAGTCTGTAGCTGTAGATCCGGCAGGGGTCCTCATTTCTGGCGAAGTTCGGTAGGATGTCATTCAAAACTTTTCACATCTGATTCCGTGGCGCCTTCCGGTCTGATTTCACCCGCTCGTCTGTCGTAGAGATATATTTTGCCAATGATGGGCAGTTCTCCGCCCAATATGTTTGACAAACCTACATCTTAAAAAGATCAATTTAAAAATAAGGGATTGACAAACGGAAAATTCACCAGTATAATAAGCTACGTTGTTTGGACGATTAGCTCAGCTGGTAGAGCATCCGCTTGACGTGCGGGAGGTCACAGGTTCAAGTCCTGTATCGTCCACCACAAAAACCGCTGTTTTCGAGAGAAAACGGCGGTTTTTCATAACTTTTCGCTTGCTTTTCCAAATCAAGTGGCCATGCGTTTTCCGCATGACCACAGGTTCAGCCACAGACAGAGAAAACATAGGCCTCCGGAGGTACGTTGTCTCCGGAGGCCCATTTGTGTATTGTGCCGGATCGCCTTAGTCAACTTGTCAGACCGCCCTGCTTCCGCCCATCCTGTCCAGCAGTGATCTCCGACCTTATCTCCTGGATCAGCTCTGCCAGCTTTGCCTCACACTCGGCCTCTGTTTTTGTGTAGACGTTCCGTGACATACGCTTGCCGCTGACCTTGGGGGAGTGGCACCCCTCCCACAGGTGGCCGCTGATCTGAGAGATACACCCGGTGCCCGGCTTGCGGTATTTGCCCTTGAGCGGCTGAAAGACAGTTCTGCTAAACGGTTTGGGTGTCTCCTCAGGCGGCGGTTCTGTCCCGGTGATGGCCCGGTTGATTTTGTCCGCCGCCTTCTGCCGCATCTCGTCGGTGATGTGGGCGTAGATGTTCAGCGTGGTGGCTCTGGACATGCGGCCGATGACTGTAGATAGGAGCTTTACATCTATTCCAGGCTCCAGGGCACTGGTGGCAAACGTGTGCCGTAAATCATGGAACCGGGCGGCAGGGCATTCCGCCCACCTCGGCACAGCGGTCAGCTTCTTCCGCACCGCGGCTTGGATCCGATAGGGAATTTTCTTTCCTAGGGGATGAGAACATCCCATCAGAAGCAGACGATCTTCCGGTACTATTCCAGGAGCTCTAAGACAGGAGCAGGCAGGAGGATGCGACGGCTGGAGGCGCGGGCCATGGGTTGAGATACCATCAGCTTCCCCTGGACCTGCTGCTCCACCCATAAGGCCTCAGCGCGGAAGTCCAGATCGGCCCACGGTGAGCCATCCCATGGCCTCTGACGTAAGTTGAACCGCCCCATTTTATGTGGGCAGCACAAAATGGCCACTATATAGGAAAATATGAAGTTTTAAGCGAGGCGCCGATGCAGAAACTGGAGAAGGCGCTACAACGCCTGGATTCGGCCCTGAATTAGCTTTCCAACCGCATCGGCGAACCAGCCGATGGAGGGAATACGGATCAGATCTTGACCGTAAATTTCTCTGGCACCTGGGAGTTCACGGTCGCTTCCGGTAAAAATACATATAGGCGCAAGACCGTGTTTGCGGAGCGTCCTTGCTTCCGCTGCGGCATCCTGAATCCCAAGTTTGCCTCCATAATCTCTGCCCCCTGGGAAAAACCCACTGCGGGGAATTTTTTGATCGTCGTTGGGATTGGCGTCGGACAAAAGAATCAGCAGACGGTGGTCGCTTTGACAGCGCTTCATCAACCAGTCCATGGCCCGCATTGCAAGGCCATCCCGGTTCCAACCTGCGGATACATAGTCAAAAATGGAATCCGTTTGATTGCGCTCTTCATAGTCCCGAAAAATACGCAGAACGGTGCATCCGCTGACGGAGCAGAAGGAGGACACCCGCACAGGGATTTGACATCTGGTGAGGGCTGATGCAATGAGATAAGCTTGGGTGGAAATGCGCTCCTGCTGCTGATTTTGTGAGGCGGAGGCATCCAGCAAAATATCAACAGACAGGTCGCCCAGCTCATTTTGGCGGCGCTGGAAAAATACTCGCCCATCCCGCAGAGCGGGAGCGCGCCATGCAGCGGATGTCAGGAGGGCGCCTGCCCGCGTGCGGCTGTCGCTGACATCTGCCTGCAAGAGGAGCGTATTCTGGAGGCGCTGGGTCAGCTGGGCAAGGATCAGCTGATTTTGAACCAGGTGCTCCTGATAGTAGGCCCTGTTTTTTTCTCTTTGCTGCTGAAAGACTAGGCGTTCCCACTGCGTTTGGCCATCTGCCTGTCCCGAAGGC
Organism: uncultured Oscillospiraceae bacterium; assembly: GCA_944387745.1. Next base: position 4,628 of record CALXGD010000184.1, on the reverse strand, counting down.
AGGACTCCGCGGGTGAAGTGGAGGCGGCAGTTTTGGTGATTGCCTGTACACAGCTCCCGCTCGGCAGCTGCGATCTCCGGCGGAGTGAGCATGGACACGCCAAAGCAGTTTTCAACGTAGCGGCGCAGAATCGCCTCCGGCGTTTTACCCTGCCCCACGTGAAAGAGCAGCTTTTTCTGCCAGAAAAATTTGTGGCCATCCTCCTCGACCGGGCCTCCCCCAGACTGCCCTAGACGCCGCAGAGCGGTGCTGCGAATGAGTCCACCCTGCTGCCTTTGTCCTTTTAAAAGATTTCTGCCTGCAAAAGCGGCCCATTGCCGGTCTGTGACGCTCTTTCTCGCCCGATGGAACCACTTGTGAAGCAGAGCCTCCATACGGCTGCAGAGCTCCTCCTCGGAGCACTCCGGCGGAAAAGTAAGATCATCCAGGACCCCTTTCTCCCAGCTGTCCTCCTGGGCGGGGGAGCCGAGAGCCCGGCAGAACCACAGCCAGCGGAGATTGGAGATGCCCTCCCGCTCCGCCTGCTTTCGGGGCTGCGCCATGACTTGACGGGCATATTCCCGGCGCAGGGCGACCAGAGCGGGGCGGGAGGCTTTTGACCGCTGAAATACAACTCCCTCCAGGCCGAGCCAGAATAGATCGCTGTAAAAGGCGCCGCTGGTTTGGCTTTGAAAGGTGTTGAATAGGTGCTTCAGCTTCCCATAGTCATAGAGCTGGTGAAGCAGACCGATGATCGTATTGAAGTAGAGATCGGCGTCACCCTCGGGAGTGAAGGCTTGAAAGTCTGTGCGGAGGGTGTAATCTGCGGCCCCGTTCCAAATCTGATTGTCTGCCCGGCGGTTTTCAATATCTTGACGGTCCATATGATTCCTCAAACATCTGGCCGCGTCTGGCATCTCTGGGGATGCGGGACCACACGGCGTCAGCTACCAGCTGCCGCTCAAAGGGATCGAAGGCCTTGTTGATGATACCGAGCTCCAGGGCCTGGCCGGACGGAATTCCCTTTTCCATCAGATGGAGAGCGGACAGAAGCCCACGCAAATCCAGAGCCTTGGTGGAGATCTCAGAGCTGTCGCACTTCTGTCTCAGGTCGCCGAACAGCGCGGAGAACTGTTCCACCCAGGTGTGCTTTAAATTTGGAAAGCCCCGCGGGAGCAGCTTCTGCAGATTGTCCGGGGAGATGACGGGCATGTCCATCACCACAAAGCGGGACACCAGGGCCTCGTTCAGTTCTCGAGTGCCTGCGTAGCCGTAGTTCATAGTGCCGATGAAGCGGGCTGCCGGATCCAGGACAATCCGGTCGTAGCCGGGGACATCTATGACGCGGCGAAAATCCAAGGTGGCGTGGAGGACGGCCAGAGCCTCGTTCTTGGCCATGTTTACCTCATCTAGCACGCCGAAGCCGCCCAATCGGGCACATTTGGAGATAGGTCCCTCCCGAAAGACGACTTCCCCGTCCCGCAGCGTGTCCGCTCCCACAAGGGAAGCGGCGTCCACATTGACGTACATGGACACGTCCCAGCTGGGTCGGCCAAATACGGCGGCCAGATTTTCTGCCAGAACATTTTTCCCTGTGGCCTTAGGGCCGGCAAGGAGCAGGTGCTGTCCGCAGAGAAGAGCGGCGGCGGCTCCCTCCCAAATTTCTTTTCCATAGTATAAGAAGCGGGGGACGGGCACCCGGGCGCGGGCCTCCTCCGGTACAGGGTGGGCGAGCTGGAAGGCGTGAATCTCCTCCAGAAGGCCCCCGTCGATGCCCTCCTCAGCAAGTTCTTTCCAAAGGTCCATCTGTTGTTCTCCCCTTATGTCAAACATTAGCGCACCTATTGTAATGCGGAAGGCGAAAAACCGCAAGGGGGGAAATCTCCATTTTCTTTTGGCCGCCGGACGGCCTGTCCGATATCATTAGGAAGGTCCCCAAAGGCGGGCCGCAGCTCTTCAGCAGAGGCCCAAGCCGTGATTTCTGCCGCCTTTGAGGCGGCTGCCGGGGGAAGAGATCTTAACCGGGCTGTAATGTGGTGGAATTGAGACAAACAGAAAAGTCCCCATCGGTTTTTCCCGCTGAGGACTTGACATTTTAGGCGACTTTCAGAAGGGGAGACCAAGGCCGCCGGTGAGCTTCTGCATCGTGGATGCGGCGTCTCCCTCGGCGGCATGGAGGGCTTCGTTGACCGCGGCTACGATCATTTCCTCCAGCATTTCCACATCCTCTGGATCCACCGCATCTGGGTCAATGGAAAGGCTTTTTAGCTCCCGCTTGCCGGAGACACATGCGGTGACGGCCCCGCCGCCTGCGCTGGCCTCATAGGTCTTTTCCTCCAGCTCCTGCTGCATTTTCAGCATATCCTGCTGCATCTTCTGGGCCTGTTTGATCATGTTCATGTTCATACCGCCGCCCATGCCGGGAATGCCGCGGCTGTTGAATCCTTTCGCCATATATTGACACACTCCTTAAAAATAAAATATTTAGTTCCTGAATTTATACCCTATGCCTTTAAATTGGGCCTGAGTCGGGAATTTGGCTTATTTTTTGCAGAGTCCCAAATCTTTTGTGTGCTCCCGCCCCCGGCAGGGGTGGGAGCACAGGAAGAATTTTGAATTTTGGAATACAAAATGGAATTGGGAGCTGGTAGAGTAAAGGGCCTACTTGAAGCCTATTTCTCTACTGAATCTTGATGTTGTCAAACTGGCCTCCGAAGGAGAGCAAATCGTCTAGGGTATACCGCTTCTCCTGGGAGGAGGGATCTTCCGGAGGAGTTCCTGTCAGAACGAAAACCTCAGCGGAGGGGCAGCTGAAAAAGGCGGCAGCCGCTTGAGAGATGGGGGTGAGGATGGCGGGGGTGTTGAGACGGTCCCGGATGAAGGAGTCCGCCGCCCACAAGGTGAGAATTTGATTTTTCCATGTACCAGTCACCTTACCTGGAGTGCGGAAGTAGGGGAGAACAGAGGGGGGGACGCGGCCCTGCAGGGTAGCCGTAAAAGCGGGCCAAAAGTCAGAAATGCCTGCGGCCTCGCTTGGGACGGGGCTCTGTGGTGCGCTTTCAGGCTCCGGAGCGTCAGAAGAGGCGGGAGTTTTCGGCGGTTCAGGCGGAGCTGTCTGTTCCGAAGCGGGGAAGTTTTCCTCGAGCTTTACCGGGGAAACTGGAGCTGGAGAGAAAGCCGGGGGAGGAAATCCGCCGGCAAGCTGCTCTTCCAGTCGGGCAATCCGAGCGGATAGGCCGGAGGGAGAGTCATCCAGGCGCTCATCGCACAGGCGAATGAGGCAGAGCTCCGCATCTGTGCGGCGGTTGCTGCTTCGGGGTAGATCCGCACGGGTATTTTGCAGCAGGCGAAGCATCTGCAGCAGACGAGGGGCCGTCAGCTGTTCCCCCAGGGAGCGCATGGTGGAGCCGTCATATCCGCCAGTGAGAAGGGCACTGCCACCTTGAGGAGCGGTTTTCCGCAGAAGCAGATCTCGGGTCAGGGAGGAGAGCTCCTCCAGCACGGAGCCGATCTCTTTCCCGCCGCGGTACAGCCGCCCCAGGGCCTCCAGCGCTCCAGCGGTGTCCCGTGCGGCAATTAGAGCCATCAGCTTAGCGGTCTCTAGGTTGCCGGCCAGTCCCAGCGTATCTAGAATTTCCTGCTCGTCCACATGCTGACCGGTGCCGGAACACTGGTCCAGGAGGGACAGCGCATCCCGCATCCCCCCGTCGGCCAGCCGGGACAGCAGCGCGGCGCCGTCCTCTGTCAGATCAATTCCCTCCTGGCCGGCCACATAGGTCAGCCGCTGCGCGATCTGGCCGGGAAGGAGCCGCTTAAAGGAGAACTGCTGGCACCGGGAGCGGATGGTGGCGGGGACCTTGTGCAGCTCTGTAGTGGCAAGAATGAACATCAGATGTTCTGGAGGCTCCTCCAGGATTTTTAGGAGGGCATTGAAGGCGGGGACGGAGAGCATATGCACCTCGTCCACAATGTAGACCCGCCTGTTTACCTGGGCGGGAGGAAATACAGCCTTATCCCGGAGATCCCGCACCTCATCCACGCCGTTGTTGGAGGCGGCGTCCAGCTCCAGCACATCAAAGATGGAGCCGTCCTCAATTCCCAGGCAGGCGGGGCACTGGTTGCAGGGATTGCCGTTGACGGGGTGCTGGCAGTTGACGGCTCGAGAGAGGATTTTGGCGCATGTAGTTTTTCCGGTGCCTCGTGTACCGGTAAACAGATAGGCGTGGGACAGCCGGCCGGAGGACACCTGGCGCTTAAGCGTCTCAGTGATGTGCTCCTGCCCCACCACGTCGTCAAACGTGCGGGGACGCCACTTGCGGTAAAGGGCTTGATACATGGGGAGAGATCACCTCGAAATGGGTTAGATGGGCAGATGCCTCTTGGAAAAACGAGCCGTGGGTGCCTTTACAGAAGAGCTTGTGATTTCTGATTCCAAAAGAAAAACTTCGGCGGAGAGCAAGGCCGCACACCGGCCTTTGAAGCGCGCGGTATGCCCGTTACCGGGACAGCCGGCTCAAGGACAGTATCCCCGCGGCACACGCGGCGGGCCGCTTAGTGCTGCTCGGTTCCCCGCCTGACACGGTTCACGGAGCCGCGTTGCGCGGGACCGGCCTATCATCACTGCTTATCCAGGTCAGACGACACATCAC
>CALXGD010000183.1 GCA_944387745.1 uncultured Oscillospiraceae bacterium | reverse complement strand
AAACAGGGTGGGGAGCATAGGAATCTGGGACAGGTCCCCGGTGCGCCGCAGTTCCTCTGGGGAGAAGCCCAGCCCCTGGGCAATGGCCCGGTACTCCAGACACCGGCCCATGTGCCAGGCGCAGTTGTCCGCCACCGCCGCCACAAATTTTTTCTGGGTCCCCTCCAGGTCATAGAGCCCCCGGCTCCAGAACAGACGCTGCCGGCTGAACATGGACTGACGCCCCCCCCTCCAAACCGCCCTTAAAAACCGGAACGGCCTGTCACTCCTAACTCCTAATTTCTAACTCGCCCTCTTACTCCACGTCCCGATAGTAGAGCCCCCGGGTCCACTCCGCTGGCTTGTACCGGCCCCGGCCCTGATAGCGCTCCAGCACCCGGACACACTCCTCCGGGCGCTCGGTGGTGAACATCAGGCGCATCGACTCCAGGCCCAGACGCTGATAGTCGGCGACCTTGTCCGCCAGAAACAGGGTCTTGCCGTTCAAAATCTCATTGCGGCAGCCCCAGGCTTTCACCACCGGGAAGGTCTCCCCCTTCCGATCCACCAGCCGCTGCCCCTCTTCACAGGAGTGCCGCCCGGTGTGGTTGTGGACGATGCAGTTCTCAGTGATCATCAGAGGCAGATGTCCGTATACAATGGCCTCTAGGGGGATGGCCTTAGACAGGTCCCGGATCTGGGCAAATTTCAGCTCGAAGGAGGCGGTGGCCGAGAGAAAGCCCAGCTTCTTCAGCTCCTTCAAGGTCTGGCTGTTGTACACCCCGATGCCAAAGTCGCCCCGGACCCCGAATCCCAGCTCCCTGGCCCGGCGCGCCCCGTCCAACGTGCCCGCCAGCACCTCCTTTACTCCCAGCTGTTTCAGCGTCTCCAGCTGCTGTTCCAGCAGGGGGACCTCCCGGTCCCAACAGATCCGGGGCAGGAGGGCGCACACCTCCACCCCCGCCGTCTGGCAGCGCTCCACCGCGTCGGGGCAGGCCGCCCCCTCGTCGCAGGGGAGGTAGACTCGGGCCGGCTTCAGGGCCAGCAGCTCCGGGGAGAGCTGTTCCGCCCGGCGCGCCGACACGGTGAGGACGGGGGGCTCCTTGGGATTCTCATAGCGCACGCCGGGGTGGTACACCCCGGTTCTCCGCTCCGGCGGGGCGGAGCGCTCCTTGGCCAGCTCCTCCAGCACCTGACGCCGCAGGGCGTTCAGAGCGGACAGGGGGAGAGACAGACCCTCCTCCACTCGGGCGGTGGCCTTCTCACAGGCGAAGGGGGTGCCACCGGTGCGGCTGAGCTGTCCCTCCACCTTCTCCCGGGTGAGTGGGACATTCACCGCCGCCTCGGGCACCGGGCCCTCCACCCGGACCAGGCGGCCCTGGCTGTCCTCCGCCGCCACCTGGGCCGGTTCCCCCGCCTGGATCCAGGCGTACAGCCGCACGGGGGTCTTTCGGTTCTCCCCGCTCTCATAGGTGGCCCGGGCCTGGGCAAACAGCTCCCGGGGCTCGGCTTCCTCCTGTCGGGTGCCGAACATATCCGGTCCCTTTTGATCCAAAAAATATCCCTGGGTAAACCCCTGGCGGGAGAAGGCAGCCTGGAGCCGCTCCAGCTCCTCTGCCGTGGGCTCCCGCCCCTCCCGGATGGCCCGGGCGTAGATGCCGGTGACCACCGCCACATACTCCGGCCGCTTCATACGGCCCTCGATCTTCAGACAGGCCACCCCCATCTGGTCCAGCTCCCGCAGGTAGCCGATCAGGGACATGTCCTTCAGGGACAGGGGATAGCCGTCCGCCTTCTTCCCCCAGCCGTATTTCAGCCGGCAGGGCTGGGCGCACAGGCCCCGGTTGCCGCTGCGCCCCCCGATCACCGAGGAGAGATAGCACTGCCCAGAGTAGCACATACACAGGGCTCCGTGGGCGAACACCTCAATCTCAATGGGGGAATTTTGACAGATATGGGCGATCTGGTCCCGGCTCAGCTCCCGGGAGAGCACCGCTCGGGTCATCCCCAAATCGGCGCACTCCTTCACCCCGTCCAGGGAGTGGACGGTCATCTGGGTGGAGGCGTGGGGCGGGAGATCCGGGGCCGCCTGCCGCAGCATCCGGGCCACCCCCAGGTCCTGGACGAGGACCGCGTCCACCCCCATCTCGCTGATCTCAGTGGCCACCTGGGCAGCCCGGGGCAGCTCCCGGTCGGTGAGCAGGGTGTTCAGAGTCAAAAATACCTTGGTGTCCCGGAGGTGGCAGTAAGAAACCGCCGCCGCTGCCTCCTCCCGGGTGAAGTTCTTGGCGTTGCGGCGGGCATTGAAATCGCCGTAGCCCAGATAGACGGCGCCGGCGCCGTTCTGGACCGCGGCCTGGACCGACTCCATAGAGCCGGCGGGAGCGAGTAGCTCCAGCATGGGACAAGCCTTCCTTTCCTGGACGCGGCCCGGCCGGTGGAGCGGCGCAATGCCCCCTTCCCGCCGCCGGGCCCGCGTATGGTTGTATGGTTTCTCCTGGGTGCCGCTCCCCCCTCGCCCAAGGCCCAAGGGGGAGCGGGCCTTTTATGCCTTGTGATTCTGGAGCTTGAAGATCTCCCGTCTGGCCTCGGACAGCTCCGCCTTCAGCTTGGCGTTTTCATCCAGGCCCTCCTTGATCTGGCGGCGCAGATTCTCGCTGGCCTCCTGCTCCTTTAAAAACTGGTCGGCCAGGTTCATGGCGGCCAGCACCGCCGCGTCGGACCGCCCCAGGTGGGCGCCGCCCAGAATATCCCGCACCTGCTTATCCACCAGTGCGGCACAGCGCCGCACATACTCCTCGGCGTCCTCAGCCAGCATGGTGTACTCCTGACCGGCAATGGAAACTGTGATTCGATTTTTCATCTCAAATTCCCTCCCACAGGTCTGATGTGCCCTCCTGCTCAGGTTTTTCGTCTCTTTGTGCTAAATCATGTTCATTATAGCATATTTCCATAGGCTTGAGAAATGAATTTACCATGAATTTTTGCCGGAAAACAGGAAATTTTTTCTGATTTCCCCTCTGGGCAAAAAAACAGGGCGGCCACGCCGCCCCAAGGAGCGCCCCGTCCAGCGGTGCGCTACCCCATGTTGGAAAAACGCTCCACCGCCTTGGCGAAGCTGCGGATGGTCTCCTCCGCGTCTCCGTGCTCAATGCCGTCCCGGACACAGTGCTGCAGGTGCCCCTCCAGCACCACCTGCCCCGCCCTGTGGAGGGCGGACTTGGCGGCGTTGATCTGGGACAGGATATCCTCACATGGCACATCCTCGTCCACCATCCGATCAATGGCCTGCACCTGTCCAACGATCTTCCGCAGACGGCGGTTGAGGTTGTCCGCGTCCATGCACTGTCTCATAAGTCTCCGCCCCTTTCCTCTGTCTGCTCAAAATCCTATCATAAATTCTATCAGATGTCAAAGCAGACCGGAGCCCGAATTTTTTCTCCGCCCCCCTTGACAGGGGCGGATCAATGGCTATAATATGAAGTATACTTCATGTGAAGTAAACTTCATATCCCACAGAAAGGCGGGATGCCCCTTGAAAACCAGGGTGAAGGAGCTGCGGACAGCGGCCGGCCTGACCCAGCAGCAGCTGGCCGATCTGGTCCGTGTCTCCTCACGCACCATTATTTCACTGGAAAAAGAGCAGTACAACCCCTCCCTTCTGCTGGCCTACCGGTTGTCGCTGGTGTTTGGGGTCAGCGTAGAGGACCTGTGCTGTCTGGAGGAAAATTTGAGACTGGAGGAACAGAAGTATGAAGATCTATCATAAGAAAAATTTTGCCGCGGGACTGTTCTTTACCTTGCTGGGCGCGGCTTATCTTGTGCTCTTTCTGGTGAAAGGAGAGGTTCGTCCCAAATCGGTGTTGTTTTGTGTACTCAGCCTGCTCATCGGCCCCGGACTTCTGCTGCGCAGCCTGGACCGCGGACTCTCCTACCAGGACAAAATCGACGAGCGGGACGAGCGGAACCTTTTAGTCAAGCTGCGCGCCAAGAGTCTGACCTGCTCCATCATCCAGTACGCCCTGCTGGGCGCGTGCGTCCTGTGTACTGTGGGGGCGCTTCTCTACCAGAACACCCCGGAGGGACAGCTGGTCTTCGGCGGGATGCTGGTGGTGTCCGGGGTGATATGGTTTGCCTCCCTGGTGGCGGAACTGCTATGCCAACTGCACTATGAGAAGCGGCTGTAAGGGCGTGCCCTCCCGCCCCGCACAGGCACAAACCCGTAGGGGCGGCCTTCGGCCGCCCGCAGAATTTGAAATCCGCCAGATAGACGGCGAGCGGCCTTCGGCCGCCCACAAAGTCTAAAATCTGCCGGATAGATGGCGGGCGGCCGAGGGCCCCCTGCCGTCCAAAAAATGAGGTGTTTTTTATGCGTCGAACAAAACAAGAGGAGACCCGCACCCTGCAAGACTTGGGGTTGCTCCCCGATGAGCGGGACCGGGAGCTCTCTACCGCCGCTCAGAGCCGGGCCTACTGCGCCCTGCTCACCGTCTCCCTGCTGATGGCGGCGGCCTGTCTGCTGGAGGGGAACCCGGCCTGGACTGTCCTGCTCTCCCTCACCCCTCTGGGGTGGGCGGTGCAGAGTCTGTGCCGTTTCGCTGCCGACGGGAAAAAGCTGTTCATGGGCCTGAGTCTAATCTCCGGGGCGGCGGCCCTGGCCCTGCTGGGGTGGTATCTGATTCAAGGGCAGGGGACATACTCCCTGGGGCGACTCATCGCCTTCACTCTGCTCACCGGGCTGCTTATTTCCCTGGCTGGGCTGGTGTTTCTCGCCCTGTTCCTGGCCCTTCTGTTTATCAAAGGCAGAATGGGACGGATGAACGGAGACAAGTGGGAAAATTATTTTCAATCCATCTCCACCCTGGGGCTACTGGTCCGTCTAGGCTTGCTTATGGCTCTGGCCATGCTTCTGGTGTCCATTGTAAGCATCCCCCTGTTCCAGCTTCTGGGCTTTCCTGCTCCGGAGCGGCTGGCTCTGCTCACTCTGGCGGCGGGGTTGGCCTATCTGCTGGGCAAAATGGGCCGCGGGCGGGAGAAGCTGCTGCGGCTGCTCCTGCGGCTGAAGTCCAATGCCTGACCGCCTGTACCCCCACCCAGGAGGACACACAGGAGGACACCGGCACGCCGGAGGTCACAGAGCCGCCAGGCAGGCCACAGCGCCTTCTGCTCCCAGCAGTGAAGAGGCAGTTGGAGGCAGCGCAATGCCAGGGGGTTTAACAGAGCAAGAACAAGCAAATGGTGAGGCATTTGATAAAACCGTAGAAGATATAGGAGGCTACTATGACCCATCAACAGGGATTACATGTGTCCCTTAACGGAGCTAAGAATCATTAGAGAGGAAGGGTGGTAATACCCTTCCTCTCTGTGTGTTTAAACCGCTTGCGTGTCTATTCCATCTCCGCCGGCGCTTGAGCCGGCCCGCCCAGATCCAGGCTCCGGATGTGTCCCCGCAGGGGGAGGATTGCGGCTGGGGGGACAGACAGCTCATCCACCCCCATGCGCAGGAAGGTCTCAGTCATGGCCGGGTCCGCTCCCAAGTCCCCGCAGATTCCCACCCGGCGCCCCTGGCGGTGGCCGGCCTCCACAGTCATGCGGACCAGCTTCAGCACCGCTGGGTGGCAGACGTCCCAGAAGGGGGCCAGTCCCGGGTTTTGCCGGTCCACAGCCAGCACGTACTGGGTCAAGTCATTGGTGCCCAGGGAGAAGAAGTCCACCTCCCGGGCCAGATCATCAGCAATGAGGGCGGCGGCGGGCGTCTCGATCATCACCCCCACCTCCATGGTCCCCACAGGGATTCCCCGCACCCTCAGTGCCTCCCTGCACTCCGCTAGGCACTGCTTGGCCTGCCGCACCTCACTCAGAGAGGTAATCATGGGGAACATCATCGCCACATTGCCGTAGGCGCTGGCCCGGAGGATGGCCCGCAGCTGCTCCTGAACCAGCTGACGGCGGGCCAGACACAGGCGGATCCCCCGCAGTCCCAGGGCCGGGTTCTCCTCCCAGCCCAGGTCTAAGAAGTCCGCCCGCTTATCCGCTCCCAGATCCAGCGTGCGGATCACCACCCGCCTGCCGGACATGTCCTCCGCCGCCTGGCGGTAGACGGCAAACTGCTCATCCTCCGTGGGGGGGCGCTCCCGTCCCAAATAGAGAAACTCGCTGCGGAACAGACCGATCCCCTGGGCGTCGTTTTGAAGGGCCTGGGCCACGTCCCGCAAGCTCCCCGCGTTGGCGCACACCTGGATCTCCGTCCCGTCCAGGGTCACGTTGGGCTGTTTTTTCAGGTCCCGGAGCCGAGCCGTCCGTTCCAGGTCCGACAGCCGCCGCGCCTCCAGCTCTCCTAGGAGTTCCTCATCGGGGTCCACATAGAGGCAGCTGCGGTAGCCGTCCAGAACGGCAATCCGTCCGTCCCATTCCTCTGAAAACTCCACCCCTATCAGGGCGGGGATACCCATGGTTCTGGCCAGAATAGCTGTGTGGCTGTTGGGGGAGCCCCGCCGGGTGACAAAGCCCAGCAGCCTGCTCCTGTCCATCTGCACCGTCTCGCTGGGCGTCAGGTCCTCCGCCGCCAGAATAAAGGGCTCCTCCCCCCCGGGGCCGTGGACGGACCGCCCCAGCAGAATCTCCGCCAGGCGGCGGGACACGTCCCGCACATCAGCGGAGCGGGCCTGCATATAGGGATCCTCCATAGCGGCAAAGGCGGCGGCAAACTGCTCCCCGGCGGCGCGGACGGCATACTCCGCCGTGGTCCCCTGGGTGTGGAGCAGCTCCCGGACGGCGTGGATATAGTCCTCATCCTCCAGCCTCATCCGCTGGATCTCCAGGATGGCGGCGCTCCCCTCCCCCACCTCCCGCCGGGCCTCTCCGCACAGGTCCAGAAGCTGCTCCGCCGCCTCCCGCCGGGCCTCCTGGAAGCGGGCCAGCTCCTCCTCCCATGCGCGGGAGGAGGCGCGGACGAGCCGTGCCTCCTCTCGGCGGTAAATCTTCAGTTTTCCGATGGCGATCCCCTCAAAGACAGAGATCCCTGCTGCGACGTTCATGGCGGCCTCCCGGTAATGTCGTCTGTCTCTCTCACAGATTTTCTTGAAAGAAGCGCTCCATGGCCATGCGGCCGGCCGCCTCATCCCCGCCCTGGATCACCACGGTGATGGTGTCTCCCTGCCGGACACCCAGCATCATCAGGGCCAATAGCTTTCGGGCGGAGGCGGACTTCTCCCCCAGGTGGAGGGTAATTTCGCTGTCCAGCTCCCCGGCCGCCTTCACCAGCATACCGGCGGGCCGGGCGTGAAGGCCGATGGGGTCAGTGACGGTATAGGTAAACTGCTGCATCGGAACCTCCCTCTCAGCGCCTGAGCTGCCGGGCAAAGCTCTCGGTCTCTTCCAGCGTAGGCATAGCCGGCATCGCGCCGGACCGGGTGCAGGTGAGGGCGGCAGCGCAGTTGGCAAAGGTCAGGATGTCCTCCAGCTCCTCCCCTGTCAGCCCCTCCAAAGGCTGTTCCCCCCGCTGTGCCAGCCGGCAGAGCAGAGCGCCCAGGAAGGTGTCCCCCGCCCCGTTGGTATCCGCCACCTTCACCGGGACGCCCGGCACACGGCCGGTGCGCCCCTGCCAGCGGTAAAAGGCCCCCTCACTCCCCAAGGTGACCACAGAGAGCTGCACACCCATGTCCTCCAGGATCCAGGTGCCCCGCTCCAGGTCCTGGGAGCCGGTGAGCAGGGGCAGCTCCTCCAGGGACACCTTCACCAGGTTTGCCAGGGGCAGCGGGATCTGAAGCCACTGCATGGCCTCCTCCCGGCCCCGCCACAGGCTGGGGCGGTAGTTGGGGTCGTAGCTCACCAGCTTGCCGGTCTTGTGGGCCCGGCGGGCGGCAAAAATGGTGGCCGAGCGGGACATCCCAGCGGTGAGGCTCACTGAGCCGAAGTGGAGGATCCGGCTCCGGTCTACCCACCCCTCATCGATCTCGTCTGGGGACAGATTGGCGTCCGCCCCCCGCATGAACCGAAAGGAGCGCTCCCCACCGGAGGAGACGGAGACCACAGCCATGGAGGTGGAGGACCGGTCGGTGTGCACCCCCGTCACGTCCACGCCGTTCTCCCGGAGGACCCGCAGCAGATAGGAGCCGAAGCCGTCCTGGCCCACCTTGCCCACAAAGGCAGTCCTGGCGCCCAGCCGGGCGGCGGCCACGGCCACGTTAGCCGGTGCGCCCCCTGGATAGGCGGCAAAGAGAGGCACGCCCTGGTCGCTCTCCCCCGTCTGCGTCAAATCAATGAGAATTTCTCCGATGGTGGTAATATCTAGCATACCCCATCCTGCCCCTTCCTCGCAGTTCATTTTTCAGGGGCCGCCCAAAGGCGACCCTGACATAGCGTATTCTGGCTCTCCTTCGGGCACCCTGCTCGCTACGCCGGCTTCTCCCACGTTTCACGTTGTATCATACCACAGCGGTGCGACTCCGGCAACCTGTTTTCCAGGCGGTGTGCCCTACAAAATATGGAAGGCCACTACCAGGCCAGAAAATACAATGGACACGGTAGACACCAGCTTGATCAAAATGTTCAGAGAGGGGCCGGCGGTGTCCTTGAAGGGATCTCCCACCGTGTCCCCCACCACAGCGGCCTTGTGGCAGTCCGAGCCCTTTCCCCCGTGGTGACCGGCCTCGATGTACTTCTTAGCGTTGTCCCGGGCGCCGCCGGCGTTGGACATGAACACGGCCATGGCAAAGCCGGTGACGGACGCGCCCCCCAGCAGGCCCGCCACACCCTCCGGCCCCAGGAGCAGACCGGTGAGGATGGGGACCACAATGGCCAGCAGAGCGGGCACCACCATCTCCCGCAGGGCCCCCTTGGTACACAGGGCTACACAGGAGGCGTAGTCTGGGTCCGCCTGGAAGTCCATGATCCCGGCGATCTCCCGGAACTGACGGCGCACCTCCACCACGATAGACTGCGCGGCCGTCTGCACCGCCTGCATGGTCAGGGCAGAGAACACAAAGGTGAGCATAGCCCCCAGGAAGAGCCCCACCAGGATCAGGGGATTGGTGAGAGAAAGCTCCAGAGCCTCCCCCGCCTTCTCACTGGCGATATTCACATAGGACACCAGCAGGGCCAGGGCGGTGAGAGAGGCCGACCCGATCGCAAACCCTTTCCCCGTAGCGGCGGTGGTGTTTCCCAGGGAGTCCAGGGCATCGGTGCGCTCCCGGACATCTTTGGGCAGACCGGCCATTTCCGCAATGCCCCCGGCGTTATCTGCCACCGGGCCGTAGGCGTCGGTAGCCAGGGTAATGCCCAGGGTGGACAGCATCCCCACCGCAGAGATCCCGATGCCGTAGAGCCCCTGGTCGAAGGAGGCCCCTCCCCCGGCGGCGAAAAAGCTGATGAGAATGGCGGCGGCCACAATGAGAATGGAGGCAATGGTGGACAGCATCCCCAGGGATAGGCCGCCGATAATCACCGTGGCGGAGCCGGTCTCCGCCGCCGCGGCCAGCTTCTGGGTGGGCCGGTAGGTGTCAGAAGTGTAGTACTCCGTACAGTAGCCGATGGCGCAGCCTCCGATGAGTCCACAGAGGATGGCCGCATACACGCCCCAGTTATCCAACAGGAAATAGGTGAGAGGGGCGGAGACTACGGCGGAGAGGCCGGCGGCCAGGTAGGTGCCAGTGCGCAGGGAGCGCAGCAGAGACTTCTGAGAGGCGTTTTCCTCGGTTTTCACAAAGAAAGTGCCCACAATAGAGCACAGGATGCCGCACACCGCCAGGAGAATGGGGAGAACCATCCCCTCCCAGCCGTAGCCGGCGCAGGCGCCCAGGGAGAAGGTGGCCAAAATGGAGCCCACATAGGACTCATACAGATCCGCCCCCATGCCGGCCACGTCCCCCACGTTGTCCCCCACATTGTCGGCGATGGTAGCCGGGTTCCGGGGGTCGTCCTCTGGGATGCCCGCCTCCACCTTACCCACCAGGTCGGCCCCCACATCGGCGGCCTTGGTGTAGATACCCCCGCCCACCCGGGCGAATAGGGCCATGAAGGAGGCACCCATGCCGTTCATTACCATAATATTGCCCAGGACCACGGGGTCGTCCACCGCCGCAATCACCCGCAGGAAGAAAAACCACAGGGAGATATCCAGCATTCCCAGGCCCACCACTGTAAAGCCCATGACACAGCCAGAGGAGAAGGCCACCCGCAGGCCTTGATTCAGGCTCTCACTGGCGGCCTGAGCCGTGCGGGCATTGGCGTTGGTGGCGATCTTCATTCCCACCAGGCCGGACAGCATGGACCAAATTCCCCCCGTCAGGAAGGCGAAGGGCGTGAACTGAGAGAGCATCTCTCCCCCCGTTCCAAAGGCCATGAGCAGCAGCAGGACAAAGACCGCCAGAAACACCTTGGCAACCGTGGCGTACTGGTTTCTCAGGTAAGCGTTGGCCCCGGAGCGGATGGCAGAGGCGATTTTCTGCATGGCGTCGCTGCCCTCCGAGAAGGACAGGACCCGGCGGCTCTGAAGCCAGGCAAACAAAATTGCCGCAGCAGCTCCCAAGAACCCCGTCAAATACAGCTGGTCCATATGGGCACACTCCTTTTTTCGCACTCTGAATTTCTTTTGCCCAGCGGATTCAGATTGTGCTAAGATTTATCTCTATCTTACCACAGTGTGACGAAAAACGAAAGCATAATTTTTTAATTTACAGCATTTTATCTAATTCCATCCTGCAAAAACGCCCCACCGCAGAAGCGGCGGGGCGAGTCAGGAGTCATTTTTAGTGGCGGCTCCAGGTGCGGGGGCTGAACAGAACTAGAATGGGGAAGAGCTCCAGGCGTCCGGCAATCATAGTCACTGACAGCACCAGCTTGGACAGAGGGGAGAACTCCGCAAAGCTGCCCACCGGTCCAATCTCCGCCAAGCCTGGGCCCACGTTACTCAGACAGGTGAGGGCCGCAGAGAAGGACACGTCGAAGGTCACGCCGTCCAGAGAGACAATCAGCCCCGCTCCCAGCAGGATCAGCATATAGCAGCCGATGAAGGCCAGCACAGAGCGCAGGGTGCTGTCGTCCACCGTCTTGCCCTCCAGCTTCACCACTTCCACTGAGCGGGGATGGGCAATGAGATGGATCTCCCGGCGGAGAGAACGCAGCAGGATCAGCATCCGGGAGCACTTTATGCCGCCGCCGGTGGAGCCGGCGCAGGCCCCACAGAACATGAGCATAATCAGGATGAACTGGGAGAGGGCCGGCCAGAGCACATAGTCCGCCGTAGCAAAACCGGTGGTAGAGATGATAGAGGCCACCTGAAAGAAGGAGTAGCGCAGGCTCTGGAGGATGCTGCCGTACTGGGGCAGGATATCCACCGCGATGCCCACTGTAGCCAGGGCCACCACGATAAGGAAAAAGCGCAGCTCATCGCTTTTCAGTGCCTCCCAGATCCGCTTCTGGAGCACCAGGAAGTACAAGGCAAAATTGACGGAAAACAGCAGGCAGAACACCCCGATGATCACGTCGATCAGCGCGCTGTCATAGGCCCCCACGCTGGCCGCCCGGTTGGAGAAGCCACCGGTGCCAGCGGTGGAGAAGGCGTGGACCAGGGCATCGTAAAAGGGCATCCCCGCCAGCTTCAGCAGGGCAACCTCCACCGCCGTCATAATGAAATAGATGCTGTAGAGAATCTTGGAGGTCTGGGACTGCTTGGGCACCAGCTTGGAGAACACCGGACCGGGGCTCTCCGCCTGGGCCAGGTAGTGAGAGCGCACCCCCATAGAGGGCAGCAGCGCGGTGGCCAGCACCAGGATCCCCATGCCTCCCAGCCAGTGGGTAAAGGCCCGCCACAGGAGGATACCCTGAGGCAGGGACTCGATGTCGGTGAGGATGGTGGCGCCGGTGGTGGTAAACCCGGAGCTGGTCTCGAAGATGCAGTCCACAAAGGTGTTGAAGCCGCCGCCCCCCTCAAAGAAGAAGGGCAGGCCCCCTACTACACCGGTAAACAGCCAGATGAGGCCCACCGTCACAAAGCCCTCACGGAGGTAAAAGGAGTTGTCCTGAGTTGGAAGGAAGGACAGAGGCAGACTGATACACAGGATGATGGCCATGCTGTACAGGAAGGGAAGCAGGTCCTCCCCGTAGAGGAGGGCGCAGAACAGAGGCAGCACCATGGAGAAGGCCACCACCGTTTCCACACGGCCCAGGATTTTTAAAACAAGCTTTATGTTCATAATACAAACACCTGACAGACGGGGGCCCTCCGGCCCCCGTAATTTTGTTATGTATGGCGCCACGCCGCACAGCTGAACAGGGCCAACACCGGGAAAATTTCCAGACGCCCCACCACCATGCACAGGGACATGGTGATTTTAGACAGCGGGGAGAGCCCCGAAAAATTCCCCGTAGGCCCCACTAGCTCCAAGCCGGGGCCCACATTGCTCAGGCTGGCCAGGGCGGAGGAGAAGGAGACAGAGAAGCTGTACCCATCCAGAGAGATAATCATCCCGCAGATCAGCAGGATCAGCATATAGCAGGCCAAAAAGACCAGCACCATGCGCACGGTGGCCGATTCCACCACCCGGCCGTCCATTTTTATGACCTCCACACACCGAGGGTGGACGATCTGCCGCACCTCCCGGCGGAGGCTGCGCAGCAGGATCAGAACCCGGGCGCACTTAATGCCGCCCCCTGTAGAGCTGGAGCAGGAGCCGCAGAACATGAGCAGCACCAGCACCATTTGGGAAAACTGGGGCCACAGGGCATAGTCCTCGGTAAAAAAGCCGCTGGTGGAAATCACTGAGGTCACATGGAAAAAGGCATACCGCAGGGACTCCAGCACCCCACTGTGATAAACTGGATTCAAATCTAAAGCTATGAGCACCGTAGCCAGGGCCACTACCAGCAGGAAGAACCGCAGCTCCTCATTTTTCCAGGCCTCTCGCCAGCGGCGGCGGAGGACCAGATAAAACAGCGCAAAATTCAGGGAAAACAGCAAAGTGGATACCGACACGATCAGATCCACCCCAGGCAGAGGATAGGCGGCAAAGCTGGCGTTCTTGCTGGAAAAGCCCCCCGTGCCGGCAATAGAGAAGGAGTGGACCACTGCGTCGTACAGGGGCATCCCCGCCCCAAACAGCAGCAGAATCACCGCCAGGGTCATAGCACAGTAAATGCCGTAGAGGATTTTGGAGGTCTTAGCCTGCTTGGGCACCAGCTTGAGGACGATAGGTCCCGGTGTCTCCGCCCGCGTGAGGTACTGGTACTGCACCCCCAGGGAGGGAAGCACCGCCGTAGCCAGTACCAGCACCCCCATCCCCCCCAGCCAGTGGGTAAAACACCGCCAGAACTGAATTCCCTGGGGTAGGATCTCAATGTCTGGCAGGATGGTGGCACCGGTGGTGGTAAAGCCGGAGCTGGCCTCAAATAGGCAATCTACATAGGACGCAAAACATCCAGAGAACCAGAAGGGCAGACTTCCGAACGCACAGGTGACCAGCCAGATCAGGCCTACCGTGGCAAAGCCCTCCCGCTGAAAGAAGGCAGGCTTAGCCGGGATTCGGCTCAGCGGGAGGCAGATGCAAAGCATAATAGCGGCCGTATACAGGAAGGGCCGCGGGCTCTCTCCATACAGCAGGGCCACTCCCATGGGAAGCAGCAGTGTCGCCGCCACGATCAGCTCCACCCGGCCCGTCAGTTTAAAGACAAACCGGATATTCATTCCCCGTCGCTCCCGGGGATGGCAGCTGCAAAGGGCACCTCATAGATGTCGTTCAGGTCCAAGATCCGCCGGCCCCGGGAGATGAGGATCACAGAATCCCCCTCCTGGATGTAGGAGGAGCCCTCAGGAATAATAATCTCCCGGTCCCGCATAATCACAGCCAGCAGGATACCGCTCTTCAGGTGCAGATCCTTCAGCGGCACTCCAAGGTGCTGGGTGGTGTCCCGGACAGTAAACTCCATAGCCTCGGCAGAGCCGTCGGCGATGCGGTAAAAGGTATTCATCACACTGCCCTGAGAATTCTGCATCCCCCGAACCACCTGGAGGATCTGGGCTGCTGTGATCAGCTTGGGGGAGATGACGCTGTCCAGACCTACCGCCCGGGCGATGCCGGCATAGTTCTGGCGGTTGGATTTGGCCACCACCTTCTGTACCCCCTTCTGCATGGCGTACAGGGAGATGATCAGGTTGTCCTCGTCCCGGTCGGTGAGGGCTACAAAGGCGTCTGAGGCCGGCATCCGCTCCGACTCCAGCAGCTCCTGGTCGGTGCCGTCCCCGTGGATGACGGTGATGTTGGGGTAGAGCTCGCTGATCTGGCG
>CALXGD010000182.1 GCA_944387745.1 uncultured Oscillospiraceae bacterium | reverse complement strand
CTGTCCGCCATCACTCCCCCTGTTGCTCTGGCCTCCTATGCCGGCGCCGGCATCGCGGGCGCCAGCCCCAACATGGTGGGCTGGACGGCAGTGCGCATTGGCCTGCTGGCCTTCGTGATCCCCTTCTTCTTCGTCTACTCTCCCGAGCTGATGATGATGCAGGGGGCCTGGTACAACATCCTGTGGGCATTTATTTCCGCCACCATCGGCTGCTACTGCCTGGGCGGAGCTTTGATTGGCTACTACAAGACCAATCTGAGGATCTACGAGCGGGCTGCCCTGCTGATTGCGGCGGCAAGCCTGGTGGATTCCGGTCTGTTCACCGACGCCATTGGCTTCGGCCTGCTGATCATTGTGTGGCTCCTGCAGAATCAGCGCTTTAAGAAACAAAAGGCTGCTAAGGCGGCCGCCTAATCGGAAAAACCTGCTTGGCCGCAGTCTCCCGGCAGGGGGGCTGCGGCCAAAATGGGGTATTGAGAAAAAAGAAGTGAGGAGGACGCACATGAAGCGGTACACCATCCGCCTGGAGCAGGAGGACAATGTGGTCATCGCCCGCCACGACCTGGAGAAGGGGCTGGAGATCGAGGAGGGCATCGTCCTGCTGGAGGACATCCCGGCGGGCTATAAGATCGCGGCCCGGGACCTGAAGAAGGGGGAGGAGATCCGAAAGTACAATACCGTCATCGGATACGCCTCTCAGGACATCCGCCGGGGCGAGATGATCCACAACCACAACGACGAATTTGACGCCCGGGGAGTGGACTACGCCTTCGGCGCGGACTGCCATCCGGTGGAGCTTCCGCCCCCGGCGCAGCGACGCACCTTCATGGGCATCAAGCGGGCCGACGGCCGGGTGGCCACCCGGAACTACATCGGAGTGCTGGTGTGCAGCAACTGCGCTGCCACCGTCGCCCGGAAGATCAGTGAGTATTTCACCGCGGACTATATGAAGCAGTACCCCAATGTGGACGGGGTGGTGCCCTTCATCACCGAGCTGGGCTGCGGCATGGAGCAGTCGGGGGAGCCCCTGGCCCTTCTCCAGCGCACTCTGGCCGGGTACATCCGCAATCCCAACATGGGCGGCTCTGTCCTGGTGGCCATCGGCTGCGAGCGCAACAACATCGACAAGCTGATGGCGGCCGAGCACCTGACGGAGTCCCCCCTCTTCCGCCGCCTGGTGATCCAGGAGGTGGGAGGCACCCGGAAGTCCATTGAGGAGGGCGTCCGCATGGTGGAGCAGATGCTGCCCATCGTCAACGACGTGAAGCGGGAGCCCTGCTCCGCAGAGCACCTGCTGGTGGCCCTGGAGTGCGGCGGCTCCGACGGCTTCTCCGGTCTGTCCGCCAATCCCGGCCTGGGTAAGGCCATGGACATCCTGGTGAAGAACGGCGGCGGTTGCATCCACTCGGAGACCACGGAGATCTTCGGTGCGGAGCACATCCTCACCCGCCGGGCGGTGTCCAAGGAGGTGGGTCAGAAGCTGGTGGACCGGCTGAACTGGTGGCTGAAGCACACTGAGGGCCGGGACTGCCAGATCAACGGCAAGGTCTCCCCGGGCAACAACAAGGGTGGCATCACCAATGTGCTGGAGAAGTCCCTGGGCGGCGTAAAGAAGAGCGGCACAACCCCCCTCAATGAGGTGTATGAGTACGCCTATCAGGTGACCACTCCTGGCGTGTGCTTTATGGATACCCCTGGTTATGACCCAATTGCCGCCACTGGACAGATCGCCGGAGGCGCCAATATGATGTGCTTCACCACCGGCCGGGGCTCCTGCTTCGGCTCGGTGCTGGTGCCGGTGATCAAGCTGGCCAGCCACACGGAGCTCTATGACCACATGGAGGAGGACATGGATATCAACTGCGGCACGGTTATCGATGGTGCCCAGGACATCCAGCGGCTGGGCGAGGACATCTTTGAGGAGATCCTGGCGGTGGCCTCCGGCAAAAAGACCAAGAGCGAGGAGCTGGGGGTGGGAGAGAGCGAATTCGCTCCCTGGCCCATCGGCGTGTTCGCCTGATCCGCAGTTTCCAGCTTTGATCTCAGGTTTTCTTCCAAACGACCTCCGGCGCTCCCCCATAGCCGTGGGGGAGTGCCGGACTTAAATTATATAATAAGGAGGAATCGCTATGGAAATGGGTTTGACCGGCAAGACGGTGGTCATCACCGGCGGCGGGACCGGAATCGGCAAGGCGGCTGCCCTGGAGTTTCTGAAGGAGGGCTGCCATGTGGCGGTGTGCGGCCGGCGCATGGAGAAGCTCCAGCAGGCCCAGAGGGAGTTTGCCGCCCTGGGCTATGAGCTGATGATCCGCAGCGTGGATGTGACCGACTATCAGGCGCTCGCTGACTTTGCCGACGCAGTGGAGGAGAAATACGGCCAGATCAACGTGTGGGCCAACAACGCGGGCTCCAACCATATCAAGAGCCTCATGGACTACGATGTGGAGGAGTTCCGGGCTATGACGGATGTGATCCTGGTCTCTGTGTTCTCCGGCTGTAAAATTGCCGCGGAGCACATGCGGAAGGTGGGGGGCGGCGTGATTCTCAACGCTTCATCCTTCTCAGCGGTCATTCCCAACGCTGGACGGGCCCCCTACAGCGCCTGCAAAGCGGGGGTGTCCTCCCTCACCCGCACCTTTGCTGCGGAGCTGGCCAAAGATAAGATCCGGGTGGTGGCCTACGTGCCCGGTATGACGGCTACGGAGATCTCCGCCAAAAATATTGCCATGAACGGCCCCCGGCTCATGCGAGATATTCCCATGCAGCGCTTCGGCGTGGCGGAGGACTGTGCCAAGCTGATGGTGTTCTTGGCCTCTGACAACGCCAGCTACATCGACGGCACCCAGATTGAGGTAGCCGGGGCAAAATTATGTGTACAGAATCCGTTATATTCTTACGAAAACTAATGGACAAATTGTGAATTTTGGAGTACAATAGCGTCAGCACATGGCGGGGCTTTTGGGAGGACGCTCCGAAAGGCACCTGCCGGCTCCTGGCTGGAGGATGAGACCAGCCGATCCACACTGCGGCAATGATGTCGAGGAGGTATTACAATCATGCAGTTTTCCAACCATATGGACATTATTCAGCTGAGCAACATTCGTGCAATCGGCGAGAAGGCGTCCGCTCTGGCCGCGCAGGGCCGGGAGGTTACTAAGCTTCAGGTGGGTGAGCCTGACTTCACCACCCCGAAGCACATCATCGATGCGGCTATCGCCGATCTGGCGGCGGGCGATACCCACTATGCTCCCAACCGCGGCACCCTGGCCTTCCGTCAGGCCATCGCAGAGAAGCTGTGGGACGACAACCAGGTGAAGGTGGATCCGGTGAGCGAGATTTTGGTGCTCAACGGCTGTGCGGAGGCTCTGTTCTGCGCGGTGACTGGTCTGCTGGATCCCGGCGACGAGATGATCATCATCGAGCCCACCTTTATCAACTACATCCAGCTGGCCCACTTCGCCCAGGCTACCCCTGTGATTCTGCGGGCCCGTGAAGAGGACAACTGGCTCCCTGACCCCGAGGTGATCCGCAAGGCCATCACGCCCAAGACCAAGATGATCCTGCTGAACACCCCCACCAATCCCACCGGTGCGGTCTATCCCTATGAGCTGATGAAGGAGATCGCTGACCTGGCCCAGAAGCACGGCATCTTCGTGGTGTCCGACGAGGTCTATGAGAAGCTGATCTACGGCGATGCCAAGCACATCTCCATCGCCTCCATTCCCGGTATGGAAGAGCTGGGCGTCACCATCAACGGCCTGTCTAAGGCCTATGCCATGACCGGCTGGCGTCTGGGCTATGTGGCCGCGCGCAAGGAGCTGATTCTGCCCATGCTGAAGGTGCACCAGTACACCAGCACCTGCCTGCCCGGATTTGTCCAGGCCGGCGGCATCGAGGCCATCCGCAACAGCGCCGAGGACGTGGAGAAGATGCGTCAGGAGTACGAGCACCGCCGGAACCTGGTGTCCGATCTGCTGGAGGCGATCCCGGGCGTGACTCTGGTCCGTCCCCAGGGCACCTTCTACCTCTATCCCAACATCTCCGCCTCCGGCCTGAAGAGCCCGGACTTCATCAACCGTCTGCTGGACGAGGAGGGTGTGGCCACCATTCCTGGCACCACCTTCGACCGCTCCGGCGAGGCCAACATCCGGATCTCCTTCGCCAGCGACGAGGCCAGCCTGCGCCGCGGCGTGGAGAAGATCGGCAAGCTTATGGCGTCTCTGCGGTGAGACGGCGGCTGTCTCTCTGAGGCGGCCACTCCACTACTTAAGCAGATCGAATGGTTTGGGGGACCATTTTTAGATCTAAAACAATGTAAAGTTGAGGAAGGAGCGAATTACCTTGGCAGACATCGACAAAAAACAAATTGACGAGTCCATACAGTCGGACATCAAAGAGGAGAAGAAGGGCCTTGGCCTCTCCGTTAAGATGCTGATTGCAATGATTCTCGGCCTGATCGTAGGTATCATTGTGGGTGAGCCCATCATGGTTATCGAGCCCTTTGGTACTGCGTTCGTCAATCTCCTGAAGATGTGCATGGTGCCCATCGTGTTCACCTCCATCACCCTGAGCGTCTCTCAGGTGGAGGACTTTAAGGAGTTTGGACGTGTGGGCGGCAGAATGCTGCTGCTCTTTATGATCACCACCATCTGCGCCGCAATCCTGGGCACTGTCTTTGTTAACATCATTCAGCCCGGCGCCGGCTTCAGTATGAATGTGGAAGGCACAGTAGAGGCGAATGAGGCCCCCTCTGTGGCTGAGATCTTCCTGGGTATTATCCCAACCAACCCTGTTCAGGCGCTGGCCTCCGGTGACCTGCTGCCCATCCTGTTCTTTGCCATTATGCTGGGCGTGTCCCTGATCCTGATTGGCGAGAAAAAGCAGCCCATGGTGGATGTGCTTCAGTCCGGCTTTGACGCTATGCTGAAGATGATCTCCATCTGCCTGAAGTACGCCCCCATCGGCGTGTTCTCTCTGATGGCTGTGCTGGGCGGCGAGTACGGACTGGAGACGCTGCTCCCGCTGGGCAAGTTCTTCCTGACCGAGTACCTGGTTATGACCATCCAGATCCTGGTTGTCTACGGCCTGGTGCTGGCCATTGTCGCCAAGATCAACATCTTCAAGTTCCTGTTCCGGGTAAAGGACGCCCTGGTGATTGCCTTCAGCACCGTGTCCGGCAGCGCCGCGCTTCCCATCCTGCTGGAGCAGGCTGAGACCCACTACGGCATTCCTGACCGCATCGCTGCCTTCGGCCTGGTCATTGGCTCCACTGTCAACCAGGACGGCGCGGCTCTGAACATCCCCATCTGCGTCGTATTCGTCTCCCAGATCTATGGCTTCCAGTTCTCTACTGCTGAGCTGGTTACTATCATCCTCATGGGTATCATCATGTCTATGGGCGCGTCCGGCGTACCTGCCTCCGCCTCTGTGTTCACCATTATGATCCTGACCCGCTTCGGCATCCCGGTGGACGCCTTTGCAATGGTGCTGGCCTCCTACGTCATCATCGACGTGTACCTGACCACTGTCAACGTGTGCGGCGACATCGTGTGCGTCTGCTCCTGCTGCCAGATGGAAGGCATCCTGGACCGCAAGGTTTGGGACGATCCCAACTATGATCCTGAGGCTGCCCTCAAGGAGAAGAAGCTGGCTGCTGGCTAAGGGAGATCCCTCAACCCCTTTTGCTGCATAACAAAAAGCAACTCCTCTGCTACTATGGCAGAGGAGTTGTTTTTTGTCCACTCCCTGATGGACTCGCCCCAGCTGGAATGGTTTTACCGGCCTGCTTTGCTCGAGAGGCGGGCAGGCTTGGCTCAAAAATTTCTTCCCCTCTGACTGTTCACCTGACGGAAGCTCTGGGCCTTGGCTTGTGCTGACCAGGCGGGGCGCAAAGACGCATCAGGAAGCGGTGAGCGCCCGAGGGCGCAGGGGAAAACTCAGAGATGCGCAGTTCTGACAGATTGCGAAGTGGAATGTGCTGTGGGGCCAAAGCGTGACCCGGTGGGCGGCGCTTTGCGAAACTCAGGTTGCCTCTTCACCGGCGAGAGGGGCAAAGAATGGTATTGGGGGGGACCCAAAGAGGGCTGGTGCGGAAGATCACAAAAGAAATGAGACTCTGAACCAGGAAAGCTTTCGCCGCTCCCGAATCCGAATGGTCGGGAGCGGCGAATGGATGGGGATGGATGGGGAAGCTAGGCCAGCATAAAGGTGAATGCAGAGGGGAACAGGGCCACAACCATCAGGACAGCCACAAACCCCAGGAAGAAGGGAAGTTCTCCCTTTGTGACCTGTGCGATGGAGAGCTTTGAGAAGGAACAGGCGGCAAAGATATTGACGGCCACAGGGGGAGTCATGGCACCGATCACGCCGCCCAAGCAGACGATAAGGCCGAACTCAATGGCAGTCAAGCCCATAGCGGAGGCCACCGGCCAGAGCACCGGCACCAGAAGCACGCAGATTGCGGTTCCCTCCAAAAACGTGCCGAAGAAGAGCAGGAGAATGGCAATCAGGACACAGAACACCTTGGGACTCATGTGCATAGCGGTGATTCCAGCTACCATGGCGTTGGACAGATTGGAGTAGGTAAACAGCCAGGAAAAACTGGAGGCTGTGGCGATGATGACCAGGATCATGCCTGCGCTTTTGGCGGAGGCCAAAATGATCTGAGGAATGTCCTGAATTTTGAGCTGCTTGTAAATGAATACGCCGACACAGAAGGCATAAATCACGGCAGTGGCGGAGGATTCCGTGGCGGTCATCAGGCCGCTATAGATGCCGCCCAGGATGATGACCGGCATGAGCAGGGCTGGAAAGGCTCTCCGCAGGCTGTGCAGCAGATTGGACACCGAGAACTTCTGGTCCAGCTTCGGCCAGTTCTCCTTGTGGGAGAGATAGCACACCTCGATTGCCAGAATGACGGCAATCAGGCAGCCCAGGAAAATGCCGGCGGTGAAAATGTCGCTGACAGAGGCTGTGGTCAAGGTGCAGTATACCACCATGATGATGCTGGGCGGAATGACCGGTCCTAAACCGCCGGACACGGCCAGCAGGCCGGCGCAGCGCTCCTTGGGATAGCCCAGCTTGACCATCTCCGGGTAGAGCATGGAGCCAATGGCCAGCACAGTGGCGGGGGCGGAGCCGGACAGAGCTGCGAAAAAGGCGCAGGCCAGTACAGCCGCATATCCCAGCCCGCCGCGGATGTTGCCCACAATGCAGTTGACAAATTCCACGATCATTTTAGAAATGCCGCCGTTGGTCATCAGGTTTCCCGCCAGGACGAAGAAGGGAATTGCCATGATGGAGACGGTATCCATGGAAGTAAACAGGCGCTGCGCAATGACCATAACCGGGAGGTCTGGATAACAAAATACAATGGTAGCCGTCGCTGCGGCACCTACCGAGATGGAGATCGGCACGCCGATAATCAACAAAAGGATCAAGGTGCCGAACAGGGTAAAAGCAACCTGGACGATCATTGGGCGGCCTCCTTTCCCGGCTCATGCTTTACAAAGCCAATGAGCAGCTGAATAAAGGTAGCGCTCTGCACCACTGCGGCGATGCCGAAGCTGAGAGGCAGGGCGAAGTAGGGGATAAACATGGGGACCTTTAGGCCCGGCGACCGCTGACCGGACTCCATCAGGCCGCTGACAAGGTTGATAGCATTTACAAAGATGAGGATGGTGAAAATAACAACGATTAGTTTTGCAAGGAGGTCCATAAGGCTTTTTCCACGGGCGGGCAGGTGGTCGGTCACGACGGTCAGGGAGATCTGGGTGCCGTCCCGCAGGCCGAGCTCCATCGCTAGGAAAGCGACATACACCTGGCAATAGCGCGCAAGTTCTTCCAGCCATCCTAGAGGAAGTTGGAATAAGTTGCGGTTCAGAACCTGTGCGAAGCTGGCGAGAATCATCAAAATGAAAATCCCAATGAGGACAAGCTCCTCTGCACGGTTCGCCCCCTTCAAAACTTTATGTATACTTTTCATATGGCGTCCCTCTCACTTCCAGGCGCCCCGGTTCACCAAGGTGAACCGGGGCATAGGCTTTTTGGATGCAATGATTGGTTTTACTGCAGCTTGGCCAGCTCCTCGTTCATCAGAGCCAGTGCCTCCTCATCAAAGGAGAACTCCTGCATGGCTTCGGAGGTGAGCGCTTTCATCTGATCCAGATCCAGGTCGAAGAAGGAGACACCGTGCTCCTCCATGAGCTCTGTCTTGAGCTCGTCCACGGAGTCCCGCAGCAGCTCCCGCTGGTAGTTACAGCCGTCGGCAATTGCCGCCTCAACAGCATCGTGGTATTCAGCGGGAATCTTGTTCCACAGTCCGTCGGAGAACACCAGCAGCTGATAGTCAAACAGCACAGGCTGGTTGCAGATGTATTTGCAAACCTCATAGAAATTGTTTGCTACAAGGCTGGGAATCGTATTTTCTGCGCCGTCAATTGTATTTTGCTGCAGGGCGGTAAATACATCACCAAAGGCCATTGGGGTGGCAATGCAGCCCAGGGCGTTATAGGCGGCCATGTGATACTCATTCTCCATGGTGCGGATCTTCATGCCGTGAAGGTCATCCAGGGAGGTAACTGGCTTATTGGTAAAGAGACTGCGGAAACCGGAGTCCATCCAACCTACGATTTTAACTCCGCCTTCAGCGGCCTTTTCCTCTAAATAATCTCCAAAAGCTCCGTCAATAAAATTCCAAGCCTGGTCGTAGTCGTCAAAGAGGAAGGGCTGGTTGAGGACCGCGGCCTCCGGCACAAAGTTGGTCAGCACGGCGCCGGTGATGATGCAGGCCTCCATAGTTCCCAGCTGACAGCCCTCGTAGGAGTCACGTTCACTTCCCAAAGAATTGCTTGGATAAAGTTCAAAAGTCATTAGGCCATCGGTGGCCTCCGTCACTTGGTCGCACAAATATTTATAGCCCTGATAATGGACACTGCTTTCCGATTCAGCAAAGCCAAGTTTGACGACAATGGGATCAGCTTGTGCAGTGCTGGAAGAGGGGGAAGATCCCGCAGGAGAGGAAGAAGGAGTTGAGGTGTTACCTCCGCCGCAAGCAGACAGGGTGCCGATCAGGAGAGACGCTCCAACGAACAGCGCGAGAAATTTTTTCTGTTTCATAATAAATCTCCTTTCCAAATGTGCTGTGTGAAATGGGAATGCTTTGTCTGAATGATAATAGATTACTGCCTTCCAGTGGGATTTCCTCCTACCACCCCCTCCTCGTCCAAGATTACCTTGACTGCCTTGTTCATCTGGTCTAGGTCTTTCTGCTCAATCAGGAATTCCCCGCCTCGGCAGTTCTGTTCCACGGCCTCGGGACGGCGGGAGCCCACGTCGGCATTGATGTTGGGCGCCTGCTGAAGGGTCCAGGCGATGGTGAGGCCCGCCTGAGAGGTCTGGTATTTTTCGCACAGGGGTTTCCAGCTGGCCAACAGATCAATAATTCTCTTCCTGCGCTTGGGCTGATACCATACGCACCACTCGTTTCTGGCGTCGCCGGGGCGGACAACGCTGTCCATGTTGTAGGCTCCGGTGAGCAGCCCGCGCTCCAGAACGGAGTAGGCCTGATAAGTGATAGAGTTTTCCAGACAGAGGCTGTTGAGTGCGTCGAAGCTAGTGGGATCCAGCATGCTAAAGCGCTCCTGCACCAGATCCAGCTGTCCATATTTGAGATATTCGCGGATGTGGTCTGTGGTAACGTTAGAGGCGCCGATGGCCCGAATCTTTCCCTCCCGTTTCAGATCCATAAGGGTTCCCATCGTCTCTTCAATGGGGGTGAAGGCGGGGGGAACTGACTGCCAGTGAGTGATGTACAAGTCGATGTAATCTGTCTTTAACCGTTTCAGGGATTGCTCCAAACTTCTGCGGATGGCCGCGGGCGCCAGATTTCGGCTGATCTGGTGGCCGTCGCGCTGGAAAAAGGGAGAGCCCTCTCCGCTGTCCCACTCCAGGCCGCATTTGGAGGATATAACTACCTGGTCCCGTCTGCCCTCCAGGGCCTGCCCCAGAACGGTCTCTGCATGGCCGAAGCCATAGAAGTTGGAGGTGTCAAACCAGTTGACGCCCAGCTCCATGGCGCGATGCAGAGCCTGGATGGACACGGCGTCATTATTGGCCCCCCAGACCCCGTCTCCTCCGATGGAGAGAGTTCCCATGGAGACGACGGATACTTTGATTCCGCTTTTTCCGATTTCCATTGTGCGCATGGCATTACGTCCTTTCCCTCCAATAGGTATATAGAGTAAATTATAGAGCTTGCTTCTTAATTTTATTTTATCGTTTATATTGCTTAAAATCTTTCTGGATATTGACTTATAGTTTAGCGATTTTGCCGTTCTTCGTGCAAGATTAAAATATAGACTTTCAGCAATAGGAATTGCGTGGCCAAATGCAATATGCTATAATATTTAAAAAGCTGAGTATTTCTTGAGAATACTTAGGAGGGCTGAGAATGCAGATCTATTTTTCACTGCAGAAGGAGTGCTGCCATTATGAAGCTCGGTGTGAGCCGCACTTTCACGATGAGTATGAAATTTTGCTGGGCATCACAGATGGCGGGACCTATGTTATCAATGGACACTCCTACCCGCTGTGCCATGGGATGCTGTTTGTGCTGGGCAAGGGGGTAATTCATCAGTGTATTGCCAATATTTCCTCTTATGAGAAATACATCATCCACTTTTCCCAGGAGACGCTCCAGCTGCTCTCCAGTGCCCAGACGGATCTGCCCACACTGTTCAATAATTTTGACTACTTGGCGCTGCTGCTGAATGAGGATCAGTTTGACCAGTTCCGCCGGGGCATTGAGGCCTGCCTGTCCAACACCGGCGCATTTGGGGAGGACCTGAGACGCAATATCGCCTTTATGAATTTACTGCTGGATATCAGTGAGCTGGTCAAGGGCAGCAATCGGTCCGTCTCCCCGGCCCTCAGCCAGGAATACGCAAAGATGATGCCGATTTTTGAATATATCCACCAGCATTATGGAGAGGACATCGGTCTGGAGGATTTGAGCTCGCGCTTTTATATCAGCAAATACTACCTGTGCCGCCAGTTCAAAGCTCTGACGGGGTTTAGCGTGGGGGCATACATTACCAACTACCGAATTCGGCAGGCCTGTATATTGCTGAGAAAGGGAGTTTCTGTCCAGCAGGCGGGAGAGGAGGTTGGGTTTGGCAGTACGGCCCACTTTATCAATACCTTTGGAAAAATTATCGGGGTCTCCCCTGGGCGCTATGCCAAGACCTATTAAAGAGCGAGCAGAGAGACTGCACCCCTGTGTCCTCTTCCCTCTGGAGGGGGCTTTCGGTCTCAGCAGATAGAAAATAGGACAAAATTACGATGGAGTCTGCTGTCATGGGTTTCCATGTCGGCAGACTCCATATTGCTTTCCGGCTGTATTTCAGCTGTGCGCCGTGTCAAAAATGATCGCTGAACAGGTTTTCTGTGTTTCTGTATGCAAAAGCAGATGTGTCAAGAGGGTGAGGAAACTTAAAGCTGTCAAGCGGCTTGGAATATTGGAAAAATAGCCACAGTCAAAACGCCCCGTCACAGAAATTCCGCCAATTTCCAGGCCGGAGAGGAGAAAGCCTGCATAGCCACCCGCTTCCTGCGGATACTATATCTTGTTTCCAAGAAAACACCGTGGGAGGAATTATATAGATGAAAGCGACAGGCATCGTGAGAAGAATAGACGATCTGGGAAGAGTTGTGATTCCCAAAGAGATTCGCCGCACAATGCGTATCCGTGAGGGTGACCCGCTGGAGATCTACACAGATCGGGATGGCAGTGTGATCTTCAAAAAGTATTCCCTGATGGGCGGGCTGACGGAATTTGCCGGCCAGTTGTGTGAGACCTTGAACCGCACCACAAACCGGACAGCGGTCATCACTGACCGGGACAACACCATCGCCGTCTCCGGAGCTCCCCGGCGGGAGCTGATGGACAAGCAGATCTCCCCTGACCTGGAGCGGCTGATGGAGGGGCGGCAGATCTACCAGCACAAGGCTGGAGAGGAGGGAATCCCTCTCTGTGCCGACGACGGGCGGTTCTTTCTTGATGTTGTGGCGCCCATTTTGTCGGAAGGAGATGTGCTGGGGAGCGTTGTGTTTACAGCTCCGGAGGCTGACCTGGGAAGCGGAGAGGTGGAGTACAAGCTGGCTCAGTCCATCGCCTCCTTTCTGGGAAAGCACATGGAGAGTTGAGAAGCCTAACAATAGCGCGCGCGCCGACAGATATGCCTGCATATCTGTCGGTTGTTTATTTAGATGGGAGAGCGGGGGCTTCACGTTGCGCCGCGTTTTCCGCAGTGGCGGCAGTCCGAAAGAGACAGAGCAGCTGCTGAAGAAAAGAATTGCTATTCCAATTTACAAGGGGGAGCCGCTGTGGTAAAATGGCAAAGACTGAAAGGAAGGGATCTGTCCGTGCCAGCTCATTTTTTTCCTATGATTGCCCGGATGAAGTATATCTCCCGCTGGGGCCTCATGCGCAACACAGATCCGGAGAATATCCAGGAGCACTCCCACATGGTGGCGGTGCTGGCCCACGCATTGGCCATCATCCAGAATGAGAAATTCGGAGGCCAGGTGGACCCGGGGGCAGTGACGGTGGCCGCTCTGTACCACGACGCCAGCGAGATCCTCACCGGCGACCTGCCCACCCCCATCAAGTATGACAACCCGGATATTCAGGGGGCCTACAAGTCGGTGGAGGCCATGGCGGAGCGAAAGCTCCTGTCCATGCTGCCGGAGGAATTTCAGCCCATCTATGAAGAGGTTCTCACCATCCCGGACCCGGAGGTGCGGGCGCTGGTGAAGGCGGCAGACAAGCTGTCCGCCTACTTAAAGTGTGTGGAAGAGCGGAAGGCGGGCAACTTGGAGTTCAAAAGCGCGGAGGAACAGACCTACGCCGCCCTGCGGGAGAATCCCCTCCCCGCCCTCCAGTATTTTATGGAGCATTTTTTGCCTGGTTTCCAACTCACCCTGGACGAGCTGCAGCGGTGAATGACTCCGAAAGCCTTCCCCTAGTGGAGGGCGCCGAGGGAAGCGAGGCAGATGAGATGAGAAGTCATTTTATGGGCTGCCGTACCTCTTGCGGCCCACGCCCGAAGGGCCCGACGGCCCGCGTGGGACCAGGGAACCTAAGAAAGGAAGATGTTTTATGAAAGCCATTGTCACCGTGATCGGCAAGGACCAGGTGGGCATCACCGCCGCCGTGTGCTCCCTGCTGGCCCAGCACAGCATCAACATTTTGGACATCAGCCAGACCATTTTGCAGGAGTATTTCACCATGGTCATGCTGGTGGACACCACCGCCTGCGACAAGTCTATTGTGGAGATCTCCTCCCTGCTGGAGGAGGCAGGCAAAGCTCGAAATCTGTCCATCCGTATCCAGCGGGAGGACATCTTTAACGCCATGCACCGGATCTAAAGAAGCGCGGAGGATAGGCGCGCAGGGGAGACAGACTCCGGAGCGAATGGGCAGAGCCCAGGGGCCGCCATGGGCGGAAGCGGGTCTGCCCGGAGTCGGAGGAGTTGTCGAGCCGGCCGCGCGCCCAATCCACAGCGTGACAACATTTAGGAGGACCACCTAATGCTCAGTCAACACGAAATTATGCAGACCATCCAGATGATCGACCAGCAGCATCTGGATGTGCGCACCATCACGATGGGGATCTCCCTGCTGTCCTGCGCCCGCAGCGACCCCAAGGCCGCCTGTGACGCCATCTACGACAAAATCACCCGGTACGCCGAGAAGCTGGTGGCCACCGGCGAGGCCATCGAGAAGGAGTTCGGGATTCCCATCGTCAACAAGCGCATCTCCGTCACCCCCATCGCCCTAGTGGCCGCCGCGGCGGCGACGGACAACTACGCCCCCTTCGCCGGGGCTCTGGACCGGGCGGCCAAGACCTGCGGGGTCAACTTCATCGGCGGTTTCTCCGCCCTGGTGCAGCAGGGGATGACCGAGGCCGACCGGAAGCTCATCGCCTCCATCCCTGAGGCCCTGTCTACCACTGATCTGGTGTGCGCCAGCGTCAATGTGGGCTCCACCAAGGCGGGCATCGACATGGACGCGGTGGCCCTCATGGGCCGGACCATCAAGGAGC
>CALXGD010000181.1 GCA_944387745.1 uncultured Oscillospiraceae bacterium | reverse complement strand
GGGAGAGGCATCTCCCTTGGTATGCCTTTCTGCGCAGAAAAGAGAGCGGGAAGGAGGTGCGGCATGGAGCGTATCACCAGCCGTAGGAATCCCCTCCTCCAGAAGATCCGGAAGCTAGCCGCCGGCGGTGCGGGCAGCCGCCGGGAGGCGGGGGAGTACCTGGGGGACGGGGAGAAGCTGTTGGAGGAGGCCCTGAAGTGGGGAGCCCCTCTTACCGCCGTGGTGGTGTCCGAGGGAGTGGAGGTCCCGCAGCTGCCTCCCCAGGTGCGGGCGGTTCAGGTGCCCAGGGACGTGCTGGAGACCATCTCGCCTATGCGGACCCCCCAGGGGGCCCTGTTTTTGGCCCAGCTGCCGGAGACCCGGCCGCCGGAGCGCCTGACCGGCGAGCGCTATCTGATTCTAGACGGGGTCCAGGACCCGGGAAATGTGGGCACCATCTGGCGCACCGCCGACGCCCTGGGGGCGGACGGGCTGCTGCTGACGGGCAACTGCGCCGATCCCTACGGCCCCAAAACGGTGCGGGCCTCGATGGGGGCCTGCTTCCGCCTGCCGGCGTATGAGGTGGAGACGGACAAGCTCCAGGCCCTGCTGGAGCGCTCCCACCTGCCCCTGTCCGCCACTGCTCTTCGGGACGACACTGTGCCCCTGGAGAGGGCGGATCTGCGCCGAGGGGCGGTGGTCATTGGCAGCGAGGGGAGGGGAGTCTCTCCGGAGCTGCTCGCCCAGTGCGGACAGACAATTAAGATCCCCATGCGGGAGCGGTGCGAGTCTTTAAATGCCGCGGCCGCGGCCGCCATCGTCCTGTGGGAGATGGCCCGCCGCAGGGCGTAAAAAAGCGGACCCGAAGGTCCGCTCCTGGAGTTCGGGGTATTAGGACGGGCGGTGATCGCCGTGCACGAGCCCCAGCCGCCGGTAGACCCCTTGGATCAGCACCATGGAGCAGATCAAGCTGAGGACGAACAGGACATAGGCCGGGACATAGCTGCCGGAGAGGTCCGCCAGGACCCCGGGCAGGGGCCCTGTGACGAGGGAGCCCAGCATATAGGCGGTGGACAGCCACTTCACCAGCCGGTCATAGTCGTCCTGGCTAGTGAGCACCCCCGCCCACACAGATAGGCAGACGTTGGAGAGGGGCATACCTAAGGCGGTGATGATGAAGGCCGCCGCCGCCAGAGGCAGGCTGTGGATGGGGGCCAGACAGCAGAGACACAGTCCCAGGACTCCCGTGCCGTAGATGAAGAGGTTGGCGGTATAGCTGCCCAGGGTGTCGCTGAGGACGCCGTAGATGATTTTGGCAATCATCAGGGCCAGCCCAAAGCAGGAGACCAGCAGGGCCACCGTGCCGCTGTCATAGCCCTCCGCCCGATAGAGCACCGTCAGATGGGAGAAGCCGGGGCCGCAGGGACCGCCGGTGAAGAAGGCGGCGGCCACTGCCATCCACCAGAGCTTTTTGGGCAGATGGGCGGGAGGGGCGGAATCCCCCTCCACCGGGACGGGTCCCTCCAATTCGCCTTGGGAGTAGGCCTCCATTCCCAGATCGGCGGGCTTATCCCGCACCAGCACCAGGACGGCGGCGGTGAGGAGCAGGGCGACCAGCCCCTCCCCCCAGTAGCTGAAGCGCAGGCCGAATGTCTCAATGACCTGGGTAAGGAGGGGGGGCGCCACAATGGTGGCGATCCCGCTGCCCGCCGCCATTATTCCCAGGGCAAGGCCCCGCCGGGCATGGAACCAGTGGGAGATCACCAGGGTAAGGGGAACCATTCCCCCATAGCCGTAGGCCAGTCCGGAGAGGACCGCGGCGGCGCAGTAGAGGGGAAAGCTGTGGACCGCGCCAAACAGGAAATAGGAGCAGACGAAAGAGCCCATCCCGAGCACAGTGGTCCAGCGCAGACCGACGCGCCGGCACAGGGTGTCCGCTGTGGCGATGGACAGCATCCCAAAGAGACTGCGTATTGTGGTGACCCAGGAGGCCTGGGAGTTGGTAAAGCCCTCCAGCTCCAGCAGGTAGGGCTGATAGACGGAGAAGCAGTTGGACCCCAGCCCCATGACCGTAAACAGAGAGATGCTGCAGCCCAGGCAGACCAGCCAGGCGCGCCGGGCCGATGGGGAGTGGAGTATTTGATCAAACATAAGAAATCCCTCATTTCTGATACCAAATGTACCACACAGACAGGGCAATGTAAAGAGAGGCGCGCCCAGGCCTGAAAGAAAAATGACCCCCTCATGGGGATGAGGAGGAATGAGACATGTTGAAGGATTGGATCTGGCTGACCACCCGGAAGGGTCTGGGTCATCGGGGCGTGCTCCAGGTGCTGGAGTACTTCGGCACGCCGGAGCGGGCTTTTTACGCCGACCCGGAGCAGTATGACCAGATTCCAGGGCTCACCGCTCTGTCCCGCGGCTCCCTTCGGGACAAGGGAACAGAGGGGGCGGACCGGATCCTGGGGGAGTGCGACCGGCTGGGCCTGCGGGTCCTGACCCTCCGGGACGGGGACTACCCGGAGCGCCTGGGGGAGATCGCGGATCCGCCGGCGGTGCTGTATGTGCGGGGCAACCTGTTTCGCTTTGACCAGGAGGCGGCCATTGGGATTGTGGGTTCCCGAACTCCCTCCCTCTACGGGGAGAAGGTGGCCGCCCAGCTGGGCCTGGAGCTGGCCCGGAACGGGGCGCTTCTGGTGTCCGGTATCGCCCAGGGCATCGACTCTATCGCCCTGAAGGGAGCCCTTCAGGGCGGAGGCCGGGTGGTTTCCGTCCTAGGGGGCGGGGTGGATGTGCCCTACCCCTGGGAAAACCGGTATCTCTATGAGGATGTGGCCTCTGCTGGGGCCCTCATCAGCGAGTACCCGCCCGGCACCCCGCCGGCAGGGGAGCATTTCCCGGTGCGCAACCGGATCATCAGCGGCCTCTCCCTGGGTGTGGTGGCGGTGGAGTGCGCCAAGCACAGCGGCACCATGAAAACCATTGCGCACGCCTTGGAGCAGAACCGGGATGTCTTTGCTGTGCCAGGCAACATCGACTCCCCCATGAGCGAGGGACCCAACCAGCTGCTTCGGGAGGGCGCCATTGCCGTGACCTGTGCCCGGGACATCTTGGAGGGATATGCAGACCGCTTCCCCCATAAACTGGCGAAGGCAGTTCCCCTCTCACCGGAGGCGGCCCAGCAGCGGCTGGAGCAGGCAAAGATCGGAGAGAAGCCCCGAGAGCCTGCGGCCAAGGCAGAGACGGTCCGGGAGAGGGTGCCCAGGCAGCAGCAGAAGCGCCGCTTTACAGACGACCAGATCTCCATCCTCCATGTGTTGGGGGAAAAGGAGAAGCGGTATACCGCCGACGAGCTGGTGGAGCTGACGCAGATCCCAGCCCGGCGGGTGCTGTCCGCACTCACCATGCTCCAGGTGGACGGCGCGATCCAGGAGCACTCCGGGCGGAGGTTTTCCTCATTGGTTGTGCTGGAAGAATAATATGCTTGGAACAGATAGGCGTTAGGAGATAGAAGATATTCTTGTGAAAGAAGTCCCGCCTTCCTCTTCCACAGACTCCGGACCGGCTTCCTATGGGAAGAGAAATGCCCCAGGTTTGGGAAACTCCTATCTCAATATCTCCTATCTGAACAAATATCGTGGAGGTTTATCAACGTGGCAGTAAAAACCGATCTTGTGATCGTAGAGTCCCCGTCCAAGGCCAAGACCATTGGCAAGTACCTGGGACCGGGCTATGAGGTGAAGGCGTCCATGGGCCATGTGCGGGACCTGCCCAAGAGCAAGCTTGGGGTGGATGTGGAGCACGGCTTCCAGCCCGACTACCAGCCCATCAAGGGCAAGGAGGATACCATCCGGGACTTGGAGAAGGCCGCCAAGAAGAGCGGCAAGGTCTATCTGGCTACCGACCCGGACCGGGAGGGGGAGGCCATCTCCTGGCACCTGAAGGAGCTGCTGGGGATTCCGGACAGCAAGACCTACCGGGTGACCTTCAACGAGATCACCAAAAAGGTAGTCAACGAGTCCATCGCCCACCCGAGAGCCATCGACCAGAATCTGGTGGACGCTCAGCAGGCCCGGCGCATCCTGGACCGGATCGTGGGCTATGAGCTCTCCCCGCTGCTGTGGAAGAAGATCCGCCGGGGCCTGTCCGCCGGCCGGGTGCAGTCGGTGGCCACCCGCCTGGTGGTGGAGCGGGAGGAGGAGATCCAGGCCTTCCAGCCCCAGGAGTACTGGTCCATCCAGGCCGATTTAAGCCGGGTGGCCCCCAGTCTGGGAAGCTTTTCGGCCATGTTCTATGGCCGGGAGAAGAAAATGGACCTCGGCAGCCGAGAAGAGGCCGAGGCGGTGGTCCAGGCGGTGAAAAGCGCCCCCTGGTCTGTGTCCAAGGTGAAGCGCCAGGACAAGCAGCGCAGCCCCGCGCCCCCCTTCACCACCTCCACCCTCCAGCAGGAGGCCTCCCGAAAGCTGAACATGACCCCCGCCCGCACCATGTCCATTGCCCAGCAGCTCTATGAGGGGGTGGACATCACCGGGGAGGGGGCCGTGGGCCTCATCACCTATATGCGAACTGACTCCCTGCGCCTGTCCGAGGAGGCCATTGCCGCCGCCAAGACGTTTATTGAGAGCCGCTACGGGAGGGAGTACTACCCCCCGAAGGCCCGGCACTACAAGAGCAAGGGCAATGCCCAGGACGCCCATGAGGCCATCCGGCCCTCCGACGTGAACCTGGTGCCGGAGGACATTAAAAAGGACCTGACGGCGGAGCAGTACCGCCTCTATAAGCTGATCTGGAGCCGCTTTTTGGCCTGTCAGATGGCCTCCGCTGTGTATGACAGCGTGTCCATCGAGGCCCAGTCCGCCGGCTACGCCTTCCGAGCCAGCCGCTCTGAGCTGAAGTTCTCCGGCTTCACCGCCGTGTACGAGGAGAGCCGGGATGAGGACGAGGAGGCCCCCCAGTCCCCCCTGCCCGACCTGAGGGAGGGGGAGCCCCTCACCCTGAACGGCACCAAGGAGGAGCAGCACTTCACCCAGCCCCCCGCCCGGTACTCTGAGGCCACCCTTATCCGGGCCCTGGAGGAGAAGGGCATCGGCCGGCCCTCCACCTACGCCCCCACCATCTCCACCATCCTCAACCGGGAGTACGTGGTGAAGGAGGGCCGGGCCCTGCGCCCCACCCCCTTGGGGGAGGTTGTCACCAAGCTGATGAAAGACAAGTTCCAGGATATTGTGGACCCCACCTTCACCGCCCAGATGGAGGAGGAGCTGGACAAGGTGGAGGAGGGCTCGGCCAACTGGAAAAATATCCTGTCCCAGTTCTACGACGGCTTCCAGGCGGAGCTCCACAAGGCGGAGC
>CALXGD010000180.1 GCA_944387745.1 uncultured Oscillospiraceae bacterium | reverse complement strand
CATTCCGAACACGGAAGTTAAGCTCGCTTCTGCCGAAAATACTTGCCTGGAGACGGGCCGGGAACATAGGTAGTGCCAACACAATAGGAAACAGGACAGTCACAAATGACTGTCCTGTTTTTGTTTTTGGCGTTTTAGTTTTTCCCACACAGATGAAAAGAATCACTATCTATATGGAAGTAATTGATTGGCGGTGCAATAAGATTAGACCTGATGCAGCCACTTTTTAAGTCAATTTTGCAGCAATTTCCACTATGGTTGACAGCTTATATAGTGATCAATATCGAATGGCTCAAGTCTGCTGTCTTTGCGAAGATACAGCGGGTGATGAGGGTGCCCTTTTTTAGAGCGTTTGCCTGCGGAATACCACACTGCGTGATGTTGATTGCCGATTTGAATCATATCTCGCACACAGTCAGATAAATAGTTCCGCTTCTCAATGATAGTTCCCCAGGCGGCCCAGACTGCGGGAATTCCTTTCAGGTCTAAGGAGAGGGCGTAGTCGAAGGCCTCCATATTCTCTCGGTGGAGATCTGGATTATAGGTGAGTTCCATATCATCTGGATCAGTAGCCCGCTGAGCATACACATTAAACATGAGAAAGCTGTCATAACCGTTGAAATGGGCTATGCGCTCTACCGATTTTAGCGTGTTGTCTAAGTGATCCGGCGCGGCAGTAGATGGATTGATGCCGATGCAGATCAAGGGATGCGCCCCTCGAGTGCCCAGAATATATCGGTATTCGGAATAAACATTGGGGACGTACAGCCATTTCTTTACATCATAATTTGTTGATGGCTGATTTGCGGCCTTCAGAGCAGGAGCAAAAGGGATTAGCTCCAGTTGGTTGGTTTCACAGGCAGGTATATGCATAACATCTTCCTCTTTGATCTTTCATTGGCGTTGATGCCGTCACATCATTTTTGTTGCGCCGAAGGCTCGTCTGCATCGAAAAAAGCGTTGGATTTGGGTCCGTGCAATGCCTATGCCTCCACTATAGCAGGAATATCTGTACAGGGCAAGAGTTTATATATGAATAAAGATTTTGATTGCCTTTTTGCACAAAGAAGCGTATAATGATGATGGAAGAACTCGTACTTTACAACAAAAAGGAGGCGGAGTTATGAAAAACAATGTCATTCGATCCAGATTAAACCATAATTTGGAAGTGGCTCTGACCGAGGGGCATTTTGCCACCCGTCATTCCCACAACAGTCACTACATGGACATTACCCGTATGAAGCATGAGCACGTCATGGCGCGGGAGGCGGCTATGACATTGGCGCAGCATTACGCCTATGAAAAGGGCGTGGATACGATTGTCTGCTTGGATGGGAGCGAGGTGATTGGCGCCTTCCTGGCCCGCCACTTGGCTAAAAATACTCTGTTTTCCGTCAATGGGTCCAAAAATATTAATATTGTTACGCCGGAGTATGATGCCAGCGGACTGATGATTTTCCGGGATAATTTGATTCCCATGATAGCTGGAAAAAATATCTTGATTTTAATTTCCACGATCAATTCCGGCAAAAGTGTGCGCCGAGTGGCTGAGTGTGTGGAGTACTACGGAGGAAAGATGCAGGGCATTGCCTCGATATTCAGCTCGATGGATAAGCTGGGAGATTTGCCGATCTACAGCCTGTTTGTCCCATCTGATATTCCAAACTATGCTACTTACGCCCCGGAAGAGTGTGCAATGTGTAAAGCGGGGAAAAAAATTAATGCCCTGGTAAATAGTTATGGTCTGTCTATGCTGTGAGTGAGCCATAGATTTTGTAGAGAAACAGCTATGTGCCGCGGAATCTCTGTTCCGCGGCACATAGCTGTTAGAGAGCCTGATTTTTGCCTGTGCTTTCTCACACAGCGGAAACAGTGAAGATGTGGCATATGGCAGTAAGGAAGGAAATTGATGGGGAACCCCATTTGTATACAGGCACAAAATAAAACTCCCAATTTCATTTTGTGTTTCCGGGTCCAAAATCTTTCCTGGTGTTCCCGGCCCTGGGGAGGCTGGAACACACAAAAGAATTGAAACAAAGAAGATGGACAGTCAAAAGTCCATCAAACATTTTGAAAGGGAAGGGGAATAATGCAGTTTAACTTGCAATTTCAGTTCTCTTATTGTAAAATAAATCGGTTATTCTTAATTTCTAGTCCTTTGGTGTGTTCCTGTTTTCCTGCGGGCCAGGAATGTCGATGGGACAGAGAGACATAGGTCTATGAAGAGTCAGGAGATTCTTAGAAGCCAGTACAGCAGGAGGCGAACGCGGTGAGTTTGACGGTTATCCGGTCGGTGGACCCCAGAAGTCCGGCCCGCCGGGCGGGGCTGCGGCCCGGAGAGAGGTTGCTGGAGGTGAACGGCCATCCAGTGGCCGATGTGTTGGACTACAAGTTCTACACCTACGACTCCTCGCTCGTCCTACTCCTCCAGGAGCCGGGCGGGACGCGCCGTACCGCTCGCGTTCGGAAGGGGGAGGGAGAGGACCTGGGCCTGGAGTTTGAGACCTATCTTATGGACAAGGCCCGCTCCTGCGCCAACAACTGTATCTTCTGCTTTGTGGACCAGATGCCCCCTGGTATGCGGAAGAGCCTCTATTTCAAGGACGATGACGCCCGGCTGTCCTTCCTCATGGGCAACTACCTGACTCTGACCAACCTGTCAAAGCGGGAGGTGGAGCGGATCATCGCCCTGCGGATCTCCCCCATCAATGTGTCCGTCCACACCACTGATCCGGAACTGCGGGAGCAGATGCTGAAAAACCGCCGGGCGGGGGAGGGCATTGCAATCATGGGCCGCTTTGCCCAGGCGGGGATCACCATGAACTGCCAGATTGTCTCCTGCCCCGGTATCAACGACGGACCCGCCCTGGACAAGACCTTGGAGGATCTGGCGGCCATGTTCCCCGCCGTCCACAGCGTTTCGGTGGTGCCGGTAGGGGTGACCAAATACCGGGAGGGCCTCTATCCCCTGCGGCCCTATACCAGAGAGGAGGCCGCCGCCCTGGTGGACCAGGTGGAGGACTTCGCCGCCGGGCACAGGGCCCGGCACGGGACCTCCCTGGTGTGGTGCTCCGACGAGTTCTACCTCCTGGCCGGCCGAAAGCTCCCGGAGGAAGATTTTTATGAGGAGTTCACTCAGTTGGACAACGGGGTGGGGATGCTCCGCCTGCTGCGCCAGGAATTTTGCCGGGGCCTGGACCTGATGGAGCGGTCTGAGATGGAGGAAACAACCCCCTTCTCCATCGCCACCGGCGTGTCTGCCGCCCCATTCTTAACAGAATTGATAGATCTGGCTGGGGAAAAATGTGATAAAATAAAAGGTGTGGTCTATCCCATCCGCAACGAATTTTTTGGGGAGAGCATCACGGTGGCCGGCCTCGTCACAGGCGGCGATTTGATCGCTCAATTAAAAGGAAAACCCCTGGGACAGCGGCTGCTCATCCCCCAGAATATGCTCCGCCACGGGGAGCGGGTTTTTCTGGATGATGTGTCCCTGGACGATGTGGAGCGGGCGCTGGGCGTCCCTGTCACCCCCGTGGCTCAGGACGGCTATGAACTGCTGGACGCCATGTGCGGCCTGGCCGTCCCCCCGCCGGAGCAGGCTTTGATGCGGGAGGAGACAGAGTATTATCAATATAACCCGTAGGGGCGGCCTCTGGCCGCCCGTGTTCCCAAGCGTTCCTCCCCGGTTGGCGGGCGGCCAGAGGCCGCCCCTACTGCGCCTATAGATATAGGACCGGGAAGCCCTTTTAGAACTGGAGTGAAGCGTATGAAGCCATTAGTAGCCATCGTGGGCCGGCCTAATGTGGGCAAGTCCATGTTGTTCAATAAACTGTGCGGCCAGCGGCTGTCCATTGTAGAGGACACCCCCGGCGTCACTCGGGACCGGATCTACGCCCCCTGTGAGTGGCGCAACCGGGTCTTTGACCTAGTGGATACCGGCGGCATCGAGCCGGGCACCGACGACCAGATTTTGTCCTTTATGCGGGAGCAGGCGGAGATCGCCATCCAGAATGCCACGGTGATCGTCTTTGTGTGCGACGTGAAAACCGGTCTGACCGCCTCTGACCAGGAGGTGGCCAACCTGCTCCTGCGCTCCGGCAAGCCGGTGGTGCTGGCGGTAAACAAGGCTGACCAGACCGGCCGGGAGAATCCGGACATCTATGAGTTCTACAACTTGGGGCTGGGGGACCCCATTCCTGTCTCCGCTGTCCACGGCCACGGCACCGGCGACCTGCTGGACGCCTGCTTCCAGTACTTCCCCCCGGAGGACCAGGCGGAAGAGGACGACGACGTCATCAAAGTCGCCGTCATCGGCAAGCCCAATGTAGGAAAGTCCTCCCTAGTGAACCGGATTTTGGGGGAGGAGCGGGTCATTGTCTCCGACATAGCGGGCACCACCCGGGACGCCATCGACAGCTACTTTGAGAACGAAAAGGGTAGGTTCTGCTTCATCGACACCGCCGGGATGCGGAAGAAATCCAAGGTGGACGACCGAATCGAAAAATTCTCCGTTCTCCGCTCCACCATGGCTATCGAGCGCAGCGATGTGTGTCTCATTATGATCGACGCCCAGGAGGGGGTCACGGAGCAGGACACCAAGGTGGCCGGCCTGGCCCACGAGGCCGGGAAGGCCTGCATCATCGTGGTGAACAAGTGGGACGCCATCGAGAAGGACGGCAAGACCATGGACAAGATGCGCCAGGACGTCATGCGGGACCTGTCCTATATGACCTACGCCCCCATCGTGTTTATCTCCGCCCTGACGGGGCAGCGGGTGGATCGGCTCTTTGAGCTTATCACTTATGTGAACAATCAGGCGGCCATGCGGATCACCACCGGGATGCTCAATTCCGTCCTGGCCGACGCCACCGCCCGGGTGCAGCCCCCCACGGACAAGGGCCGCCGCCTGAAGATCTACTATATGACCCAGGTGGGCATTAAGCCCCCCCATTTCGTCTGCTTCTGCAACGACGCCCGGCTGTTCCATTTCTCCTACCAGCGGTATCTGGAGAACCAGATCCGGGCCACCTTCGG
>CALXGD010000179.1 GCA_944387745.1 uncultured Oscillospiraceae bacterium | reverse complement strand
AGAAGGCCTGGGCGGCCTCGGACAGGGCCTCGTCGGTGCGGGTGGCGAACACGAAGGGACGCTGAATCTGATAGGTGCCGTCCAGCACGGTCTCCTCAGAGGGAGCCACGCCGCCCACGGTCAGAACAGTGATGCCCTCCTGGCCCTCCACGGCGGACAGGGAGGCGTAGCCGATGGCGCCGGGGGTGGTGCGCACAGCCTCGATGACAGCGCCGGTGGAGTTCAGCTCCTGAGCCAGCACACAGGTGTCCTCGGTGCCGGTGATGGACTCGAAGCCGTCGCGGGTGCCGGAGCCGGACTCACGGCCGATGTTGGCGATGACGCCGGCCTCGCTGCCAAACTCGGACCAGTCGGTGACTTCGCCGGTGTAGATCTGGGCGATCTGCTCCAGGCTCAGGTCGGTGACGGAGTTCTCAGCGTTGACAATGTTGGCGATGCCGTCCAGCGCCACGATGGTCTCCGTCAGGCCGCCCTCCTTCTCCTCGTCCTTCAGGGCGCGGGAGGCCAGGCCGATGTCGCAGCTGCCGTTGGACACGGCCTCAATGCCGGCGCCAGAGCCGGTGGGGTTGTATGTAACGTTCACATCGGGGTGGTCGGCCATGAACTGCTCGCCCAGCACGCCGATCACGGACTCCATGGAGGTGGAACCGTCGGTGGCCACGTCGCCGCTCAGATCGGTGGCGGTGCTGCCGCCGGAGGTAGCGGGTTCAGAGGTGGCGGCGTCAGGGGTGGAACCGGCAGGCTCGCTGGTGCTGGCGTCGTTGCCGCCGCAGCCGGCCAGCAGGCCGAGGGCGAGGACCATGGACAGGCCAAGGCAGGTAAACTTTTTCATGTTCATCGTTCTCCTTTTATGAAGTTTTTATGTAGTTTGTCCTTCGGATTACGGTTGCCAGTGTACTTGAGAAATGTAAAATGGGAAATAGCTGCTATGTTAAATCTATATAAAATGTAACTTTATTTCTGGGAATTGGTGATTTCTC
Organism: uncultured Oscillospiraceae bacterium; assembly: GCA_944387745.1. The sequence continues at coordinate 9,596 of CALXGD010000179.1, read as the reverse complement.
AACAAAAATCCGTGAGTTTGAGCATTTTGTCATGTAAAATAAGACAGCGGAAGGAGAAATCTCCTTCCGCTGGTGAGAGGGAATCTTAGGCTTTTGCGCCCTCCCACCCCGCTGTGGGGGCGGGAGGACGGAGAAAACCGGGACCGGAACACAGAATCATGGAGCAGAGAAACGCCTGTCAGCTGCTTTTCCTGTCTGACATGTCCCGGAACAGCAGAGAGATGCACCACACTGCAGACAGCCCCACGACGGTATAAATGATCCGGCTGATCATGCTGGCCGATCCGCCGCAGGCGAAGGCCACCAGATCAAATTGAAACAGACCCACGCTGCCCCAGTTCAGACCGCCGATGATCAGCAGGGCCAGGGCAATTTTGTCAATTACCACGTTTTTTCCTCCTCTGATTTTGGCTTCAGGGATAGTTTGTCCCAAAGCATAAAAATCATGCGGAGGAAAATTTTGGTGTGAGGCTTGGATAGGGGGCGGAGCATCACCGGGAAGAGCTCCTATTTCGCCGCCGGAGCATATTTTCTGCTTGGGCGGGACCCAGGCCCGTTTGACTTCTCGAGCAACTTCTATGGCAATAAAAAGGAGCGGCCCCGGAACAGGGGACCGCTCTCAACAGTGCAACATGATTTAGAATAAAAGAGAGGCTCACTGTCGCTCTAGCAGCTGCTCTCCCGCCAGATGGATATCCCCCGCCCCCACAGTGAGGAGCAGGTCCCCAGGCTGGGCCAGCTGGGCTAGGCGCTCTGTCACATTCGCCAGGGTAGGGCAGTACTCTGCCCCGGGGATGCGCTCCGCCAGATCCTTGGAGGACACCCCCAGGGTGTCCGTCTCCCGGGCGGCGAAGATCTCCGCCAGCAGCGCCTTGTCCGGGAGCTTCAATACCTCCACAAAGTCGTCAAAGAGCTCCTTGGTGCGGGAGTAGGTGTGTGGCTGGAAGGCGCAGATCACCCGGTTATACCCCAAGGTTTTCACCGTGGTCAGCAGGGCCCGCAGCTCCCCGGGGTGGTGGGCGTAGTCGTCACAGAGGACCGCTCCGTGGTACTCCCCCTTCCGTTCGAACCGGCGGCCCGCCCCGGTGAAGGTGTGAAGGCCCTCCTGGACGGCAGCGAAGGGGACCTTCAGCTCCAGGGCGGCCCCGGCGGCGGCCAGGGCGTTGCGCACGTTGTGGACTCCGGGCACCTGGAGGGAGATCCGGCCCAGATTCTGCCCCAGGTATACTAAATTGAAGGAGCCTACTCCCTTCTCATAGGTCAGGTCGGCGGCGTGGATGTCTCCCTGCTCCAGACCAAAAATCTTCAAGGGCTTCTCCAGCCCCTTCAGGGCGTCCATGGTGTTGGCGTCGTCCCCGTCCGCAATGACCACTCCCCCCTCCGGCACCAGCTGGGCGAAGCGGCGGAAGGATTGTTTTATGTCCTCCAGGTCCTTGAAAAAGTCCAGGTGGTCGGCGTCCACATTCAGAATTACCGCCACTGTGGGGAAGAAGGACAAAAAGGAGTTGCAGTACTCGCAGGACTCCAGAATGATGGTGTCCCCTCTCCCCACCCGGTGGCCCTTTCCCAGGGCCGGGAGGGTCCCCCCGATCATCACCGTGGGGTCACGCTGGGCGGCCAGAAAGATCTGGGTACACATAGAGGTGGTGGTGGTCTTTCCGTGGGTGCCCGCCACACACAGAGCGTGCTCATAGTGGCGCATGATGGCCCCCCAGGCCTCTGCCCGCTCGAACACCGGGATGCCGGCGGCGTGGGCGGCGGCAATCTCCGGATTGTCGTCGTGGACGGCGGCTGTGCGGATGACGCACCCCGCCCCCTGGACGCTCTCCGCCCGGTGGCCGATGACCACCGGGATGCCCAGGGACTTCAGGTGCTCCACCGTCTCGCTGTCGTGCAGGTCGGAGCCGGTGATGACCACCCCCGCCCCGTGGAGCACCTCCGCCAAGGGGGACATAGATACGCCGCAGATGCCCACCAGATGGGAGTGGGCGCCGGGGCGGATATAGGTGTGAATATCTGGCTTCATGGGATACACCTCGGGTTTAAAATGGAGATCCAGCTGAAATACATCTTATTATAATACACCTGCCGAGGGAGAACAAGAGGAAAATCGCTGTGGGGAAAGTGTAGCCCAATTTCCCTGTATTCAGACAGAAGGGCAGGAAAAGGGCCCGATGAATCATCGGGCCCTTTTCCCAAAAGAGGAGAAATTCATTCAGAGAACGTCAAATCAGTGAGGATATAGCCGAACATGCAGTCCCTGGGGAGAAGTGTGACCTGGAATTCTCGCAGGGCGGAGCCGTCCTCCAGAGATACCAGAGCCCCGTTCAGGATCGCTGTCCCGTTTTTCAGGCGGATAGAGGGCTCTACCGTCACCTGGGAGAGGCCCTCGTCCCCTCGGGCCAACCGGTAGATTCCGTCCCCGGCCTGAGAGATGCGCTGAGAGATGGAGGCGGGAATGTCCGGAAGGCGGGAGACGTCGGGGTAGAGGGCCGACGCATAGTCCTGGATGACCTCGCCGGGGAGGAGGAGACTGTCGTCCGTGACTTCCGCCCGCTCATCCCTCTGGCCGTACAGACTGAGCATATAGTAGAGGGAGGTCCAGAGAAATTCCGGGTCCTCCGGGTCATAATCCAGGTGATTCTCCGTCATAGCCATCACCAGGGCGTGAACGGCGGGATACATGGACTCCGAGGCGTCCGGCTGGGCGGGGGCGGAGCCGTGGATTTCCTCCGGAGAGAGGACGGGGGACGCCTCCTGCCGGGCTTGGGCAAAAGCGGCGCCGCCCAGAGATGTGGCCAGCAGGGCGAACAGAGAGAGGGACAAAACCAGTTTTTTCACAGCAGGGGCCTCCTTTCCTGGATTCTGGAATTAGTATATCACAGGGGAATGTTATTCTCTTGTCAAACCGATGACATTCAGGTAAAAAAGTGGTTACAAAACAGTTTCAGCGTCTCCGACCGCCTTTTACGGCCTGGGAGGGGCTGTTTTTCCCGGAAGGCCCGGGAGTTCCTCCCTCTGAAACTCCGTCATGTCAGCCCAATACCGTTTGGGCATATGAGTCATGCGGCACTTAGGGTTCCAGCGCCCCTCAATGGCGATGGTGTCATAGAATTTCCGCCACATGGCCCGGTATTGCAGCTCCTCCGCTCCGGCGGTGGGGAGCTGCAGGTCCTCCAAAGGGAGAATGGTCCAGTTCCCCGGGACGTGGACCAGGGCCTCCTGGTGAGTCTTATCGTAGAGAAGGAAGCGCTCCTCTGGTTAGCGGCCGCAGAAGTGGGGCCGCAGCAGGGGGAGCACCCAGTTTTTTGGCGTGATCGTTCCCGCCAGCACTCCCTCTAGCTCCGAGAAGCGGACGAAGCCGGTGAGCAGATGGGCCTCCCCCTCCAGATGGCGCACCGCTTTCCGTACCGTGTCCACCGCCGGGTGGGTGAGGTGGCGGCCCACCGCCGCCTTTTGCTCGAAGCCCAGCTGATAGTAGCGCCACAGCCACAGCTCCCGCTCCGGCAGACAGGTGAGGAAGCCGCGGACGGCCCAGCGCTTTCCCTCACGGCCGAATTGGTCCAGAGCGCGGTATACCCGTCGGGCCCTCTCTCGGTCCGTCTCCACCGCCCGCTGGGGATAGAAGGAGGCGGCTGCCTGGTCAAAGAGGGTGAAGTCTGCGGGCTCCTCCCGGTGAAGATAGCTCTCAAATACACAGGTGAGAAAGCCGGCATAGGTGCCGTCGTAGAGATAGGAGACCTGAGTCCAGGACATGGTGCTTACCTCCCTCTGTCAGGTGATGGGATCAAACAGGGAAAGCTGCTCCGGCACCGGCTCTTTGGGGGCGTCCAGGGCGGTCAGGTGTCGGAGCAGGCCGTCCTCCCGCACCTTCAGGCCGGCCATGGGCTTTCCAGAGCAGGTGAGAAAGTACTGCGCTCGCTTCAAAACAACGCCCAGACGTTTCAGCCCCTCAAAGGTGAGGGGGCCCACCCGCCGGGCGGAGAGGATCCGCCGGGCGGACTTCACCCCCACCCCCGGCACCCGCAGCAGGGCCTCATAGTCCGCCTGGTTTGCCTCCACTGGGAAGAACTCCAAATGGCGCAGGGCCCAGGTGCACTTGGGGTCCAGGCGGGGGTCCAGATCAGGGCTGTGCTCATCCAGGAGCTCCTCCGCCCGGAAGTGGTAGTACCGCAGCAGCCAGTCCGCCTGGTACAGCCGGTGCTCCCGCAGAAGAGGGGGCTGAAAGTCCTGGGGGGCGGGGAGCAGGGGACTGGTGGATACGGGCATGTAGGCGGAGTAAAACACCCGCTTCAGGCGGTATTTGTCATAGAGTCCCTGGGTGAGAGTCAAAATCTGCCGGTCGCTCTCCGGTGTGGCTCCTATGATTATCTGGGTGGATTGGCCCGCAGGGGCGAAGCGTGGAGCGTGGTGACACAGCCTCAGCTCCTGCTTGGAGGCGGAGATGCCGTCACGGATCTGCTTCATGGGCGTGAAGATGGCATCCCGCCCCTTGTCTGGGGCCAGGAGTGACAGGCTTCTGGCGCTGGGCAGCTCGATGTTCACACTCATCCGGTCGGCCAGCAGGCCCAGCTGCCAGGTGAGCCGGGGGTCTGCTCCAGGAATGGCTTTAGCGTGGATATAGCCCCCGAAGCGGTATTCCTCCCGCAGAAGGCGCAGGACTTTGATCATTCTCTCGGTGGTGTAGTCCGGGTCCCGGAGAACGGCAGAGGAGAGGAACAGCCCCTCGATGTAGTTGCGGCGGTAGAAGCCCATAGTGAGCTCACTCAGCTCCCGAGGGGAGAAGGCCGCCCGGGGCACGTCGTTGGATCGGCGGTTGACACAGTACTGACAGTCATAGACGCACAGATTGGTCATAAGCACCTTCAGCAGGGAGATACACCGCCCGTCGGCGGAAAAGGAGTGACAGCAGCCGGCAAAGGCTGTGCTGCCGATGGTCCCTGACCGCCCCGCCCGGACCAGACAGCTAGAGGTGCAGGTGGCATCATACGTGGCTAAAACAGAAAAAAAATCTAATTTTTGAATCAATTCCACAGGCACCCCTCCAATCAAAAATAGAACATTTGTACTATTATTATAGGTGCAGCTGAAGAAAAGTCAAGGGGAAAATTTAAGAGAGGTGTGCCCGTCTCTGCGTGGAGGTGTACGCGGGAGGCCGTCCAATGGGAAAAGGGGCATCTGACCGGGCAAAATAGAAGGAATAAGAGATTATGTTACCTTACAGACGGGAATAGGAGGTAAAACCAAAGAAAAATTTAATGGATAGATACGTAAAATCTGTCCATCGGGCAGGTTTTCCACTGATCCTGTGGAAAAAATGGTGGAGAATGTGGATAACAAATTGTACTGGGCTTGAGATACGAAATCGTTATGTAAAATTAAGAGCGATTTTGCTGCCGTCAGAGTGGGCGTGGACATTTCGCCTGCCGAAAGCAGACGGAGAATTTCCTTGCTCTGGGGGCTAGGATTTCCGGGAAAGAAGTGCTATGATAAAAAGGCTAAGCGTTGAGGCAAAATGGGAGGATACCTCCCGCATGGAAAGGAGGTTCCTATGAGAGGTCACACAAGTCCCATTGGAATTATCGACTCCGGGATCGGGGGTTTCAGCGTTGCACTGAGGGCCCAGCGGCTCCTGCCCCATGAAAATCTGCTCTATTTCGGCGACGGGGGGAATATGCCCTACGGCAACCACTCGGCGGAGGAGATCCTGGCCATGACCCGCTATATGCTCCGCTTTATGGAGGAGCGGGAAGTGAAGATTCTGTTGGTAGCCTGCAACACCATCTCCTGCCTGGTGGACCGTTTCCGAGCGGAAATGACTTGTCCGGTGCTCAGTGTGGTCCAGGCGGGGGCGGACGCGGCGGCCCGCCTTCCAGGGAAGAAGATCGGCGTGGTGGCCACCTGCTTTACCCACAACACTGGGTGCTATCCGGAGCTGATTGGCAAATTGGCCCCAGAGAAGCAGGTGATCAGCCGCGGCTGCACCAAGCTCGCCGCCCTGGTGGAGCACCACTTGGGGGACCCTGCGGGGCGGGAGAAGCTGAACGCAGACCTCCGGGAAAATTTGGATGAGCTGGTGTATGGGGAGAAGATCGACTGCTGCGTGCTGGGCTGTACCCACTACTCGCTGGTGGAGGGAAATATCGAAGAGCTGTACCCCAAGCTGCCACTCGTCGACCCGGCGGACCAGATGGTGAAAACAGCGGAGGCGGAGCTGGAGCGCCAGAACCTGCTCAACTACAGGAGTGAGCGGGGCACCCTGGAAATCTATACTACGGGAAGTCCGGAAGAGTACCGGGAGAAGGCGGAAAAAGCGGGCTTAGATCCGGTCACCTCTGTTCGGAGCTACCCACGCCTGTCCCTGTGAGAGAGGGCGCACCCCCGGATTTTGAGGGGGAAAACTCCTCATACTGCCCGGAATTGGGGCATATAGTAGCACAGCAGACCCAAATCACGGGGGAGATGTTGCTGTGTGAAAGGAAACATGGAGGAGCGGGCATGCCATCTTGCCCAGTACATCGTGGAAAATAAGGCCACCGTGCGGGCGGCGGCCAGAAAATTTAACATCAGCAAATCTACGGTCCATAAGGATCTATCTGAACGGCTGCCCGCCTTCAACCGCACCCTATACCTGCAGGCCAAGCAGGTGCTGGAAGAAAATAAGGCCCAGCGGCATATTCGGGGCGGCCTGGCTACCCGGCGGAAATACAAAGGGATATAGGAAAATTAGAGGCGGGAAACTGGCTTGTTTCCCGCCTCTGATTCGTGTATAATGGAGTCAGAAGAGTTCGGAGAGACAAAGAAAGGAGCGCTGGCCATGAGCTATGCCGACCAGGTGTTTATCCAAAACTGCCGGGACATCCTCAGTCGGGGGATCTGGGACACTGACCGCCCGGTCCGCCCCAGGTGGGAGGACGGTTCCCCGGCCCACACCGTCAAGCTCTTCGGGGTGGTGAACCGGTACAATTTAAAAGAGGAATTCCCCATTCTGACATTGAGGAGGCAGTACCTGAAGTCGGCGGTGGACGAGCTGCTCTGGATCTGGCAGAAGAAGTCCAACAACATCCACGACCTGGGCAGCCACGTATGGGACGCCTGGGCGGATGAGAGCGGCTCCATCGGTAAGGCCTACGGCTATCAGCTGGGGGTGAAGCACCGCTATCCCCAGGGGGATATGGACCAGGTGGACAAGGTACTATGGGACCTGAAGCACGACCCAGGCTCCCGGCGGATTCTCACCAACCTCTATAATCACCACGATTTAAGCGAGATGGCCCTATATCCCTGCGCCTACTCTATGACCTTTAACGTGAGTGGGAACACCCTCAACGGGATTTTGAACCAGCGGTCCCAAGATATGCTCACCGCCAACGGGTGGAATGTGATGCAGTACGCTGTCCTCCTCCACATGATGGCCCAGGTGTCCGGGCTGGAGGCGGGGGAGCTGGTTCACGTCATCGCGGACTGCCACATCTACGACCGACACGTGCCGGTGGTGGAGCGGCTGCTGGAGCGGGAGCCCTATCCGGCCCCCAAATTTATCCTGGACCCCGCTGTCACTGACTTTTACGCCTTTACCAAGGACAGCGTGAAGCTGGAAGGCTATCAGGCCTATGAGCTGGAGGGGAAGATCCCGGTGGCGGTTTGAACGCTGGATTCAGCCCCCGTCCCGCAGGGGCGGGGCAAATGGGGCAATCTATGGGTATGGGGGATAAAACTGATGAATGTAATCGTGGCAGTGGATCAAAACTGGGCCATCGGAAAGGATGGGGACCAGCTGGTCTATCTGAAGGAGGATCTGAAGCGATTCAAGGCCCTCACCCTTGGGCATCCGGTGATTTTGGGGCGAAAGACCTTGGCCACCTTCCCCGGCGGACGACCCCTGAAGGGGCGGAGGAATCTGATCCTCTCCCGAACGATGGGGGAGGCCCCGGAGGGGGCGGAAGTGTTCTCCACGGCGGAAGAGCTTTTGGCCGCCGCGCCGGGGGACTCCTTTGTAATTGGCGGGGCAACCGTCTATGAACAGCTGCTGCCCTGGTGTGACACTGCCTATGTGACCAAAATCGACAGGGCATTTCCTGCCGACTGCTTCTTCCCCGACCTGGATGCCAGCCCCGAGTGGGAGGCGATGGAGGAGAGTGCCCCCCTGGAGCAGGAGGGACTCTTCTTCTGCTATGTGACCTACCGGCGGAGGCGGCAAATGAAGCCATGAGACCAGATGTTTTCGGCTCAAGAGCGCGCCGGGACAGGACGGTAAAGAGGGCTCCGGATAAGGCTCCGGAGCCCCTTTGCTGTTTTGATAGAAGGTTCACAGCGTGTGCGGAGAGTCTGTGGAGCTGTCCCCAGAGGCCAGCATCAAGTCCTCGTTTTCTTTGGAGGCCTGCGCCACTTCTCCCCGGTGGGCGTCTGGGCCGGGGATGGAGCGGAACTCCGGTTCCTGCTCCAGGTGATCTTTCGTGCCCACACACCGGTTGATGGGGGTGCCCAGCAGGTGGAATTTTTCCTCGTAGTCGGTCATAACGCCCTTGACTCCGTGCTCATGGAGATTGCGGGTGACCTCCGACAGGGTATATCCAGCCTTCGGAAACTGGAACAGGGAGTATTCAAACAGGTCGCGGTTGTCTGTTTTGAAGTGGATTTGTCCCCCACCCTTTAAAATACCCCGGTACAGTACCAGAAAATCCCGGTGGGTCAGACGGCGCTTTGCATGGCGGTTGGAGGGCCATGGATCACAGAAATTAATGAAAAGGCGATCTACCTCATTGGGGGCAAAAAAGTCCCGAAGTAGGGCGGCATCTCCATCCACAAAAAATACATTTGTTAGTTCTTTCGCGACACAGCGCTCCATAGCTACAATCATAGCGTCGGGAACTCGTTCTATGGCAAGATAAAGAACGTCCGGATTTTGTGCGGCTGTTTCAGCGGTAAAGCGCCCCTTACCACAGCCCAATTCAAGCCATAGCTGCTTGGCCTCCGGCATTAAGCTCCTCCATTTTCCACGAAGGGATTTTGGATTCTCAATCAATAACCGTGCACAGCGGTCCATTCGAGAAGCTAAATTTGGCTTTTTTCGCATACGCATAGATATGTCACCTCGCAGATTGGTTGCAAAAATATCTTAACATATTTTTGCGGCCTCTTGCAATCCCTTGAAAAATATACTATACTAACTAAGCAGACCGCTCCAAAGGCCGCGGTAAGAAATAAAATGTCTGTTTGTAGCGCAGTTGGTAGCGCGCCTGCTTTGGGAGCATACCGGGCAGGAAAAAAGCCCAACCCCACAACCCGCTGGGACACTACCAGAAGCGGGAACCATTTCCGCAAAGTCGCTGGTCAAAAAACGGCCAAGACCACATGAAAGACCACAGATAAAACAATTCCATATCCGGGTGTAGCGCAGTTGGTAGCGCGCTTGCTTTGGGAGAATACGCCCAGGCCACCCCACAACTTCATATCCGGGTGTAGCGCAGTTGGTAGCGCGCCTGCTTTGGGAGAATACGCCCGGGCCACCCCACAACTTCATATCCGGGTGTAGCGCAGTTGGTAGCGCGCCTGCTTTGGGAGCAGGATGCCGCAGGTTCGAATCCTGTCACTCG
>CALXGD010000178.1 GCA_944387745.1 uncultured Oscillospiraceae bacterium | reverse complement strand
CGTGGTCCTTGGCCTCCTTGCGGTTGAAGCAGTAGGGCAGGTCCCGGCCGTAGTTCCGGTACAGGGAGGCGGCGGCGGACACCGCCAGGGGGATGCCCTTATAGGCGGGGCCGAACAGGGCGGTGATGCCGTCGGGCATGTGTTCCTGGATGCAGGCGGCGTAGTAGTCCCCCAGCTTGGCGGCCTGAGCCCCAGTTTTATAATTGCCTGTATTCACGAAGTAGGGGGTTTTGCGGCCGGATTTGGTGGTAAAATCCCCAAAGGTCAGCACGCCGGAGCGCACCATAAAGGTGATAAATTCTTCCTGATAGGTCATGTCAGAAGCCTCCTGATCTAAAAATTTGTCTCACGGGGAGGAATCATTTTATTATAACATAGAGGTGCCTGCTGCACAAGGCAAACTGGGATGGAAAGACTGGGGCTCGAACGAGCTGAGACCATGCCCGCAGCGGGAGAGAATGGTCCGCAGCGGACGGAGGCGGAGGGGTTACCGCTCCGCTTGAAGAACTTCGTCAGGGAGTGACTGGTCCAACAGCACTTCCTCCGGCTTGAGTGTCTGATGACTGCGGGAGTGGTGGGTGTGGCCGGCAGATTGAATCTGTATGGTGTCCACCCCCTCTGCCTGGCTTAGTGTCAAAACCAGACAGTAGTCTGCCAAAGTAAGGGAGATGTCAGCCAGACCGCCGTATTGTTCAGAAAAGTTGAGCGTGAGGAGGCCGTCCTCCAGCTCCCAGCTCTGAAGGGAGAGTCCGGCTGGGAAGGGGGACACCAGACCGCTCTGTGTTGGCCCGGCGAGCAGGCTGTGGACCAATTCCTCTACTCCGGGATCAGAGGGTCCAAAATAGGGCTGGCTCTGCAGGGCGGGGCCGTGGAGTTGGTCCGGGTCGGCAGGGTCACTGCAGAAGTACAACAGGGTTTCAGGGAACTCCCGCGGAGTGCTACAGCCGAAGAGCAGCAGCGCGGGGGCGGCAAGCAACAGGGCAAAAATCCGTCTCATGGCTGATTTTCCTCCGAATCCGGGGCTTCATAGGGGAAGCCAACGGTAAATATACTGCCTCCTGGGTCACGGCGCTGGGCGGTGACCCAGCCCCCGTGCCGGCGCACGGTGTCCCGAACAATAGAGAGCCCCAGCCCAGTTCCGCCGGCGGCCCGGGAGCGGGCCTTGTCCACGCGGTAGAAGCGGTTAAATACTTTGGGGAGCTCTGCCTCGGGGATCCCAATGCCGGTGTCTGCCACTTCCAGAATAATCTGCTCGCCCTCACGGCGGGCGGAGACCAGGACTTTACCCCCGGGAAAGTTATATTTTATGGCGTTTTCTATCAAATTAAAGGAAATCTGATAGAGATCATCCTCGGTACATTGCAGTGTGCAGCCCGGCTTCCAGCTGGCCTCTATGGTGACCTGGGCGGTATCCGCCACCGGCAGGAGCATGGAGACCGCTCGGCGGCCTACCGCGCACAGATCCACCACATGGGTTTCTCCCACTGGCAGGCTGTCCAGTCTGGTGAGGGCCAGCAGATGCTCTGTAATGCGGGTAAGTCGCTCCGCTTCATCCTCAATATCGCTGACAAAATCCTGGATCGTCTCCCGGTCCATCTCTTGATTTTGCAGGATGGAGTCGGCTAACAGGCGGATGGAGGCCAGGGGGGTCTTTAATTCGTGGGAGGCGTCAGAGACGAAGCGGCGGCGGACTTCTTCCGTAGTTTGAAGGCGGTCGGTGAGATGGTTGAATTCCTCCGCTAAGTGGGCCAATTCGTCCTTCCCCGCGGGCTGAAGCCGGTGGCCATATTCCCCCTCCCCCACGATCCGAATGGCCCGCAAAAGGGCGCTGATGCGGGAAGTGAGCACTTTAGAAAAGAGAAAACTGATAGACAGTGCAATCACAATAAGCACCAGGGAGATGGTGCGGAGATTTTGCTGAAGGCCCAGCAGCAGCTCCCCTTGGGTATTGTCCCAGTCGCAAATATAGATGGCGCCGATGGTCATCCCGCGGTATACAATGGGGGAGGCGGCGGTGGAGAGGAAGATCCCGTCCTCATACCGGGAGTAGAGGACGTCGTTTCCTTGAAGTGCCAGTACAACCTCCTGAAACAGGGCATACTGATAGGTCTGCTCCAGAGGAGGGGCTGTCCCGTCAGGACTAGTGGTCTCTGCCTCTGAGTGCTCCTCATCCGACTGGATAAGGCTGTCGTAGAGAATGAGACCAGAGGGATCGGTAACCAGGATCCGTTCCAGCCCCATGTTGTCCAGCATATTCATCACCCGGGTCACCTGATCTGCGGAGAGGGCCTCCAGCTCCATTAGAGCGGAGGACATGACTGCAGTCTGACTGCGTAGAGAGTCCTGTTTGGAGGACACCAGCAGATTTTGGGAGACAATCAGGGGATAGGTATTCAACAGCACCAAAATCACAGCCAGCAGTGCCAGATAGCTGAGGGCGTATTTAATTTGCAGGCGGGAGAAGAAAGGAATCTTTTGCTTTTCTCTGGCCACAGGCTCCGGCATGGCGGTGTTCCCCCTTTTCCAAAAGCCGTGTTTTTATTCCAACGTTAGAATTTGCGGAGGCGGAATGAAGCGTTAAGTGGAGGAGTGTGAGGCGCTGGAGGACTCCCGGCTGCTCAGGTAGTAACCCACCCCCCATTTGGTGCGGATATACTCAGGGTTTGCCGGATCTAGCTCCAGCTTTTCCCGCAGGCGGCGGATGTGCACGTCTACCGTGCGGTAGTCTCCAATATACTCATACCCCCACACGACATTGAGGAGATTTTCCCGGCTGTATACCCGTCCGGGATTGCGCATGAGCAGCTCCATCAAATCGAACTCTTTCGCAGTCAGGTCCACAGGCTGCCCATTTTTCCAAGCGGAGCGCTCATTGGGGTCCAGTCGGATATGTCCCAAAGTCAGAGCGCCGCGGGCGGCTGGGTGCTGTCCCGCCGCTCCAGAGCGGCGCAGCAGGGCGCGCACCCGCGCCTTCAGCTCCAACAGGTTAAAGGGCTTGGTGATATAGTCGTCTGCCCCGCACTCGAAACCAATGATCTTATCTGTATCCTCGCTGCGGGCGGTGAGCATGATAATGGGTACGTTGGAAAATTCCCGGATGCGCATACAGGCCTGGAGTCCGTCGATTTTAGGCATCATTAAATCCAAAATAATCAGATCAAAGTTGCCCTCCCGGGCCAATTCCACGGCTTCCTCCCCGTCATAGCCGGTTTCTACCTGGTATCCCTCGTTTTTTAAGTTAAAGGTGATCCCCTTGACCAGGACCTTCTCGTCATCTACTACCAGTATTTTTGACATAATAAAAACTCCTTATGTTTGATTGCCTCTCATTGGGAAGCGGGGTGGACAGCGGGGACAGCTTTTGGAGGGCGGTCCCAGCAAAACAGACTGCCGCAGGTCTAATGACGGGGCGGCACCGCAGCCCGATCCGGGCGGTCGAGCTGTGGAAATTATACGGAACCCGCGGACACATAGGGACGGAGATTTTCCAGCGTGATCTCTCCGATGCCAGAGACGTTCAGCAGGTCGTCTACTGTTTGAAACGGGCCGTGCTCTGCCCGATAGGATAAGATGGCCTCCGCCTTGGCGGGGCCGATACCCGGAAGCCGATCCAGGTCATAGGCATCAGCGCGATTCAGGTCAATGACCTCACCGGGCAGCAGGCTGTCTGGATAGCCGGAGGCGTCGGCCTCCTCCTGGGCGGGGTTTGGCGGGGGCGGGTCCTCCTGGACAGCAGTCACAGTTACGGTATAAGGCTCTGGCGCTCCCTGCCCAGCCAGGAACCATCCGCCGGTACAGACCACGAAGCATGTGGTAAGCAGCAACACACCTTTTTCAAACCGGGAAATTCCAGACATTTTTCTTCCTCCTGACGCTTGCGGGGCAGAAGCAGGTTTGTTATAATGAAGTTTACAGAATGTTGTCGACCCGTTGCCGTTACTTTAAAAATTATTATATCATACATAGGGAGAATTGCCCAATGAAAAAATTATGTTTTCCCGCTCTGCTGTTGGCGCTGACCATTTTGACGTCTCTGCTGTCCATGCCTGCGGCGGCCATAGAGGACCCAGGACTTACCTGCCGCAACGCCATTTTGCTGGATGCTACCTATGACGAGGTACTGTACGACAAAGGGGCCTATGACAAGGCGTATCCTGCCAGCATCACCAAGGTGATGACAGCCCTTTTGGTGCTGGAAGCCGTAGACAGCGGGAAAATTACGCTCCAGACTCCGATTACTGCTACGGCGGAGGCTCTGACCGTACAGGAAGACAGCTCGGTGGCCGGAATTCTGGAGGGGGAGACCCTGACTGTGGAGCAGCTACTGTACTGCCTGCTGCTGCCCTCCGGCAACGAGGTGGCCCAGATTTTGGCTATTGCGGTGGACGGAAGTATCCAGGCCTTCGTAGATCATATGAATCAGCGGGCCCAGGAGCTGGGCTGCATGGGGACACATTTTGTCAATCCCCACGGCTATCACGATGATAACCACTACACCACCGCCTACGACATCACCCGCTTTATGAAGGCGGCCATGGAGTATGACTTATTCCAGACAATTTTGACCAGCCCCAATTATACGCTGCCGGCTACCAACCTATCGGAGGAGCGGATCATCCGAAATACCAACGCTCTCACCTCAAATTTTCGGATCTTGGGCTATCTGTACGGACCGGGCACAGGCGGAAAAACGGGCACCACAGGCGAGGCCGGGAATTGTCTGGTAGAGACCGCACGAGAGGGGGAGATGTATCTGATCTCCGTGGTTCTGGGAGCCGAGGAGGTTAAGCTGGACAACGGCGACACCGACTACCGCCAGTTCCGGGAAACCATCGAGCTGTTAGAATGGGGCTTTGACAATTTTACACGGATGACCATCTCTCCCGATGAGACGCTGGTGGCCACAGTGAAGGTAAATCTGTCCAGTCAGGCGGACGAGGTGAATGTCCGGCCGCTGGGTTCCATTACTCGGACGCTTCCGAAAGACGTGGATCCAGAACAGGTGGAGGCGGAGGTCCACCTCTTCAACGAGAGCGTGGACGCACCGATAGAGGCGGGAGAGCCCCTGGGAGTTCTGGTGCTCAGCTATGACGATGTGGAATACGGCAGACTGGATCTGGTGGCAGACACCTCCATAGAGCGCTCGGATTTCTTATATTATAAGCACCAGGTGGAGACATTTTTTCAAAACTCTGGGGTGAAGCTGATCTTGGCGGCGGTGCTGATTCTGGTAGTGATTGTGCTGCTGAGAGTGCTGGTATTCCGGAAGCGGAGGCGCTACCGCGCCGGTGTTGGGATGGGCGCGGGCCGCAGAGGGCACTACAGCGGACGCCGCCGGCGGTAAACAATTCATTTTGCGACAAAAGGGAAGCCACAGTGAACTGCGGCTTCCCTTTTATATTACTCCCAATTCTTTTGTGGGTTCCCGCCCCCTGGGGGGCGGGAACCCCAAGGGGGAATTTGAACTTGGGGACACAAACAAATTAGAATTGGAAATTATATTCAAGTATTGTTCTAATTACAAATTTTGGTCAAGAATCCTGGAAAAAGCCTCTTTAGGCAGAGCACCTACCTCCCGGTGGATCTCCTTTCCATTTTTGAAAAAAATCACGGTAGGGATACTCATAACGCCGTAGCGCATGGCTAACCCGCCCTGGGCATCCACATCTACCTTGCCTATAACGGCCTTTCCCTCGTAGTCCTGAGACAGCTGGTCAATGACGGGACCCAGCATACGGCAGGGCATACACCAGTTGGCCCAGAAGTCTACCATCATCAGCTTGCCCTCCTCCAGGGCAGCATCAAAGCTCTTTTGATCAAAATGCTGCAGTGCCATGAATGGTTCATCCTTTCTTATATTTTTTCAAATTACATGTGCGCGCCGGCTGGCTCCGAAAGGCGGTCCAGATATTCCGCCGCTGACAAGGCGGCTACCAGGCCCTCTCCCACAGCTTTCGAGATCTGCAGGGGTTCTCCGGTACAGTCCCCGGCGGCAAATACACCGGGAATGTTGGTGGCCATGCCGCGGTTTACCTTGACAGCGCCTCTCTCCGTCTCAAGGTCAGGGAGCAAATCCGTAGGGGCCACAGCGTCCCGCAGAATAAAAATTCCGCTGCAGGGAAGGACGGTGCCGTCCACCCGAAGCCCAGTGACGGTCTGTTCCCCGAGAATTTCCAGGCGGCCGCCCTGGACGAAGGGAATGGCAGGCGCCAGACTCTCCGGCCGTTTGGTGGCCACATAGACCACCTGACAGCCCAGCTCCTGGAGATAGGCGGCTTCCCGAGGGGCCTCTTTGCTGCGGCCCACTACAATGACCGGGCGGCCCCGGTAGAGCATCCCGTCGCAGGTGGCGCAGTAGCTGACGCCGCGGCCCAGATACTCTGTCTCACCGGGATATTTGGCCTGCCGCACCACACCGGGCGCTAAAATCAGGGCGCTTCCCTCATAAATTTCACTGCCCACTGTAAGGTGAAAGCCCTCCCAGATCATCAGGGAGATGACTTTTTCTGTCACCAGGTTGGCGCCCGATTCCTCTGCGTGGCGAGTGAAGCGGTCCATTAAATCCGAACCGGAGAGGGCGGGCATCCCTAAATAATTGTCTACCCGTTCCGCCCGGGCCAGGGGACTGTCCTGCCAACGGTTGCCGATTACCAAGACGGTCTTGTTGCGGCCGCGGGCTGTCACTGCTGCGGAGAGACCCGCTGGACCGCTGCCTAAAACAATAATGTCATAGCGCATCTGCTTCACCTCCTGCCTCTGTGGAAAGAGGCTCTCTTGGAACTCTGGCCTTAGTATATCCAGATGGAGCGCAATTTTCTGTGACTGAGTCACAGAAAACAGCGCAGCTGTACTCACTCCTGTGACTGGGACAGAAGCTGCGCCAGAAGTGCCGGGTCCGCATTGCCTCCAGAGAT
This sequence comes from uncultured Oscillospiraceae bacterium, assembly GCA_944387745.1. Next base: position 1,587 of record CALXGD010000178.1, on the reverse strand, counting down.
AACAAAGACTGCCTTGTCCTCGGGACAGAGAGGGAGAAGGCCTGCCATAGCGGAGGCCACCGGCATGGCGGAGGAGGGCTCTGCGACAACTTTTGCGTGGGTCATCAGCAGGACCATTGCCTTTTTGATCCATTCGTCCTCCACTGCATAGAGCTCATCCACACGCGCCTGGATCATCTCAAAGTTGCCCGGATCGGCGTGGTCCGTGCGGGTGCCGTCGGCAATGGTCTCTGTGGAATCCAGCCAGACCGGGCGGCCCTCCGCGCGGCTTCTGGAGTAGCGGGGAGCGCCTGCCGGCTCAATGCCGACCATGCGCACCTTGGGATTGATCCCCTTAACCGCCGTGGCAATTCCAGAAATCAGGCCCCCTCCTCCGATCGGCACGGCCACTAGACTGACGTCGGGGAGGTCCTCCATGATCTCCAGGCCGATGGTGCCCTGTCCGGCGGCCACATAGGGGTCGGCGTAGGGGTGGATCTCTACCATATTTTTTTCCCGAACCAGCTCATTGACACGCTCCTGGCGCTGGGAGGACAAGTCACTGGCCAGCTCCGCCTGGCCGCCCCAGCGCTTGATACCAGCCAGCTTAACCGGATTGGAGTGGGCGGGCATAACAATCACTGCGGTGGTTCCCAGGGCGTGGGCGGCAAAAGATACTCCCTGGGCGTGATTGCCAGAGGAAGAGCACACCAGTCCCCGGCTAAGCTCCTCCGAGGTAAGGGAGAGGGCTTTGTTCATTGCGCCCCGGATTTTAAAGGCGCCTATGGTCTGAAAGCCCTCGTGCTTCAGGTAGACCTGGCAGCCCAGGGCCTCATCCAGAGCGGGGACGCGGATCAACGGGGTATGAACCACATAGGGGGCAATGCGCTCCCTGGCTTCTTGGACCTGTTTTAAGGTGATCATAGGAAAAACCCTTCTTTCAATGTTTTTGATACCACAATTAAAGCACAGGGGCTAACCTTTGACAAGGGAGAATTTCAGAATGGGACAGAAAAACCGCCTGGAGGTTTTGGTCCAGGCGGTGGACTGCAGTGGAAGCTGTTGTTCTGGCTTAATTTAGAGAATCAGGAGGGGGATCGCCCGTCAGGGAGAGCAGGTATTCGTAATAGGGCTTCAGGAAGCGGAAGCCGTCCAAAACCTGCTCTGCCAGCTCCGGCTGAAACAGGACTCCCTCGCAGTTTTCGTCCCTAGAGAGGAAGATGCTCTTGCGATTGTACCAGGGTGCGAGGAGAGGACCGGGATCCCCCTTGGGCCGCTTATATAATTCCCCCTCCAAGCGGAATGGAGAGCGGGACAGTTTTCGCGCCAGCTTTTCCAGAGGCTTTGGGTCCCGGTCAATTCGGGCGCGGAGCTTGGCCATAGTAGCGGGTGTGGGGTCGTAGCAGCCAACACCGAAGCTGTAAAACTCCGGGGCGACTTCAAAATAGAAGGCGGGCAGACTGCTCCCTTCCTCCCTGGGACGCTGAAGGGTGAGCCACAGGTGATCCTTGTAGGGGCCGCGGCCATGGAGCCGCCGGGCGTCCCGGTAGATGCGGGAGACATGGAGATTCAGCCCAAGCTCGGGGTAGGCCTCCTCCATGGACTGGT
>CALXGD010000177.1 GCA_944387745.1 uncultured Oscillospiraceae bacterium | reverse complement strand
CGGCACAAGGCTTCAAAAACAGGCCAAATCATTCCCGTCTGTTTCTTTTGAGAAATGCAAGCCCCCTTTTTCTCTCTTTTTCCTCGGGGCTGCCGCCCCTGTGGAGCAGGCACCCCAAAGGGGGAATTTGAACTTGGGAACACAAATTAGAATTGGGTTAAAATAAAAGGGCGGTTTCTTGGAAACCGCCCTCAGCCGCTTTCTATGCGTCCGCGTATTTACCGTTCACTTTTAGCCCAGGCGCAGGCCGTCGCCGGAGGACAGCCCGTCCTTTTCCAGCATCCGCTCCAGAACCTCTACGTCTGTGGTAATATCCAGAGCGTCCCCCTGAAATAACTGGTCCAGCTGCTTTTCAAAGCCCTCCACCACCTTGTCCATCATGTTTTCAATGCGTTCCATGGCCGCGGTGATGTTCTCACCCTCCACCTCCTGGTCCTCCAGCCGGGCATAGGCGCGGAGGATTTTCAGCGTAGTGGGCAGATAGTAATTCAAAAAGCTGTGGAGCTGGGCAGATTTTTGCGGATGGCTGCGCTGGTACTCAAACACCTTGGCTGTGATTGCTCCAATTCGGTCGATCTGCTGGTTAAGCTTTGGATTCTCAATCTCTCTATTGATGGTCCGGATCTCCTCCAGAACCCCGTTTTGAAGGTCAGCCTCCGGCGCCTGCTCCGGCGCCTTTTCTTCCTCTTTGGGGGGCGGCTCTGCCACTCCGTCGCTGGTCAGTACCAAGCGGTCGTTGCCATAGTCCAAATAGGCCAGAGGGAAGAAGCCGTCATCCAGCATATCCTCCAAAGTATCCCGCACCTTCGCCGGCGGAGCTCCCACCGCTGAGGACAAAGCGGAGATAGAGACCGCGTCCCTATTCCCCACCATAGCCAGATAGCTCCGGAAGGTCCGCACCTGCCGCTGTCGCCGGAGTCCCGCCCACAGGCAGCCCAGACCGGCTCCGAAGAAGCACAGGATGGGGACAATCTCTTCTAAATACCAGGCTACATCCGGTAAAATCCACAGGTTGCTGGTGACGGATGTAATGGAGGCAAATCCAAAGATCGCAGACATGATTGCCCCCGCAAGAGTAAGGCGCTTTGCCTTGGCCGCCATATTGATCAGCAGCGTATTGGCCGCCGGTCGAGTTCCAGGATTTGGGGCTCGGCCGTCCTCATCTCCCATGCGGACTGTGCGTGCCCCCACACGCCCCTCGCCTTTCTGCATATAGAAGGGGTGACGGCCCTTCTTTTTGCCTCCGCTGGCCAGCTTGAGGACAATCATCAGGATGCCCACCGGTGTAAAGGCAAACAGCAGAATCACTGCTAAGATCCAAAAGGACCAGTCCTGCCGCCTCCCGCTCTGGCGGGAGGCCCTGCCGGTCCCGGAGTCGGAGTCATAACCATAGTGATAGGATCGTTTTGCCATTGCACATAACCTCCCGCTCTGTCTGAGCTCGACTTTCAGCATATCAGACACAGAGAAAAATGGGATTGAACTCCCCTTAAAATTCGATAAAATACCTCGTGCCCTTCAATGGGCCGGCATGTGTTGATTATACTGCGCGCCTCCAGAAAAGTAAACGCCTCCAGCAGATTTTTCAGCGGACTGTAACTGTTCTGTAATTGTACGATTTGGACAAGAATGTTATAATAGGGTCTGTTGAGTCCTCCCCAATATTCGGAGGCATGAGGCCGGGGGAAGCGCCATAGGATGGAACCGGCGGCTCCGCCCGTCTGAAGAGAAAGAAAAACCAAAGCCTCCGGCTGTTGCCGGGGCACGGAGGGAAAAACATGGAAGAGACACATACTCCCAAACGGGTTAAGCCCAACGGGACCAAAAAAATTGTGCTGATCGCAGTGGGAGGCGCAGCCGCCGCACTGCTGGCCGGATACTTGGGCCTGTGCGCCTGGGTGGGAGGGGCTCCGGATATTCTGCAGGGAGTCTCTGTAGCCGGAATTTCTGTGGGCGGCATGGGCCGTCAGGCTGCGCTGGCCGTTTTGGAGGAAAATCTGGAGCAGGTGTCCGATATGGTAGTCCTGCCCCTGGAATACGGCCCCTGGGAGGGTGAGATCTCTGCCGCCGCCGTCCACACCGATGAACAGGCCACGGTGGAGCTGGCATGGCAAACCGGCCGGGAGCACTTCCTGCTCCAGGGGGGCGCTTACCTGGCACATCTGCTGGGGGTACAGGACAACCTGGATTTGGCACTGGCCTGGACCGACGCGGGAAAGACGGAACTGGAAGAGAAAATGGACGAGGCGGATCTGCAGGTGGGGGGTGCGCTCACGGACGCCACCTATGCTATGGAGGGCGACAAACTGATGCTCACCAAGGGGGTCACCGGGATCACCATCGACCGGGAGGCGGCCGAGCCCATGGTGATGGAGGCAATGACTGCGGCGGTGTCCGACGCGATGCAGGGCGTCTCCCATCCGGTGGAGCCGGTGGTGCTCCCCGCCCATGAAACCACTCCTCGGGAACATGATTTTGACGCCATGTACGATGAACTCTATGCCGAGGCCAAGAGCGCCGAGATC
>CALXGD010000176.1 GCA_944387745.1 uncultured Oscillospiraceae bacterium | reverse complement strand
CCCTCTACCCCGACGTGCAGCTGATCGCCGGTAATGTGGCCACCGCCGAGGGCACCCGCGCCCTCATCGAGGCGGGCGCCGACTGCGTGAAGGTGGGCATCGGCCCCGGCTCCATCTGCACCACCCGGGTGGTGGCCGGTATCGGCGTGCCCCAGATTACCGCCATCTACGACGCCGCTTGTGTTGCTGCCCAGTACGGGGTGCCTATCATCGCCGACGGCGGTGTGAAGTTCTCCGGCGATATCGTCAAGGCCATCGCCGCAGGGGGCAATGTCGTTATGATCGGCTCTCTGCTGGCCGGCTGCGAGGAGTCCCCCGGAGAGACTGAGATTTATCAGGGCCGCCAGTTCAAGACCTACCGGGGCATGGGCTCCCTGGCCGCCATGAACCACGGCTCCAAGGACCGCTATTTCCAGGAGAACAACAAGAAGCTGGTCCCAGAGGGCGTGGAGGGACGCGTGCCCTACAAGGGCTCCACCAGCGACACCATCTATCAGCTCATGGGCGGCCTGCGGGCCGGTATGGGCTACACCGGCTGCCATACCATTGCAGAGCTGCAGCAGAACGCCCAGTTCATGCAGATCACTGCCGCCGGTCTCCGGGAGTCCCATCCCCACGACATCTATATCACCAAGGAAGCTCCCAACTACACCATCAGCCCCGACTAACTACAAAATTCAGGGCCGCGCCTGCGGACGCGGCCCTGTTTTTTTAATTCATCTCTCCTGTGTGTTCCCCGCCCCGAGGGGGGGACAGCGAGAAGCGCTTCACGTTTGAAGCTTGCACACCCAAAATGGAGTTGAGCGTTTTTAAAAGGGGGTATTGCCCATGGAGCGCTATACAGAACAAAGGGACGGCACCTGGGTCCTACAGGACGACATTCTCCTCCCCCAGGCCCTAGAGCGGCTGGCCAACTGTGAAAATCTCCTCACCCAGCTGGAACAGGAGCAGGTCGAGCTGTCCCAAAAGCTGGAGCAGCTGAGAGCCCAAGGAAAAACAAAGACCGTCCAGTTTCGGGAACTGATGGCCCAAAAGCTGGTGAACCAGCAGCTGCGCCTCCGTCTGGAGCAGTTTGGACTTCTATAAAAAAATAGCTCCCCACCGGCAAACGCCGGTGGGGAGCTCCTTTTATACGTGCCGCCGGGCCACCGCCTCGGCGATTCGCTCCCGGCACTCCATGGCCCGCTCTGTGTCCCGCTGAAACAGCTCCGTGTACAGCAGGTCCAGCACAAACAGCTGGGCAATCCGGGCCGGAATGGAGCCGGCCTGGAGGGGCCCCTCGTCAGAGCCGCACTGGAGCACCAGGTCCGCCCTCTGTCCCCCGGGGGACTTGGGAAATCGGGTAATCAGGATCACCTTTCCCTTCCGCAGGTGGGCCACCTCCAGGGCGTCCAGGAGCTCCTGGGTAGAGCCGGAGTAAGAGAAGTACAGCACCGCCTCCCCCTCCTCCATCAGGGCCAGGGCGGTCATCTGCTGATGGGAATCCGGGATCAGCAAAAACTTGGAGGAAATGCCGGAAAACAGAGTCCACGCCTCCTCCGCCAGCACCATAGAGCTCCCCTGCCCCATGCAGAGCACCCGCTTCGCCTGCGCCAGAAGGTCGGCGGCCTCCCGCAGAGCTGTCGGGTCCAGCCGCTTCACCGTCTGCTCCAGGGCGGACACACTCTCCTGAAGGCGCCCCTGACAGATGGACTGTAGGACGTCCTCCTTTTCCCCTCCACTCCACTGCCCGCTCTGGGCGGTGATGGATGCCTTGGCCAGCTCCAGCTTGAAGGCGTTGTAGCCCCCCAAGCCCATCTTCCGGCAGAACCGGGAGATGGTGGCGTCCGCCACCTGACACTCCTCCGCCAGTTCAGAAATGGACAGATACTGGGTGTCTACCCTGTGGGCCAGAATATAGTCGGCCACCTTTTTCTCCGAATTGGTCAGCTGGAAATATTGGCTGCCGATGGTTTCAAAAATATTCTGCTGTGCCATTCTGCCCGCCCCCTTTCCAAGGCTTTCCTTCCTCTTTCTTTTTATTATTATACTCTGTCTTGCAGGATTGTGCAAGGACAGGATTCATAACATCTCCAGCCATCCAGTCAGGCATAGCGGGCCCCTCCGCCGCATATGCTGGAGAGAATCTGTTGAATCAGGGAGGCGGAGTAAATGGGACGGCTGCTGGGGAAAAAGCAGTGCCGAGATCTGCTCCTTGCTCTGGGTCTGCTCAGTGCGGCCCTGGCTCTGATCCTATGGCCGAAGGAGGCCATGTCCGCCATGCGGGATGGACTGAAGCTGTGCGGAAATGTCATCATCCCCTCCCTGTTTCCCTTTTTCATACTGTCCTCCCTGGTGGTGGAACTAGGCCTGTCCCGGTATCTGGGCCGGGTGTTTCAGCCCATTATGGCCCCTCTGTTCCGGGTAAACGGGACCTGCGCCTCGGCGGTGGCGCTGGGCTTTGTGGGGGGCTATCCGGTGGGGGCCCGCACTGCCATTCAGCTCTACCAGAGTGGCCAGTGCTCCCGCACAGAGGCGGAGCGGCTGCTGGCCTTCTGCAACAACTCCGGCCCCGCTTTTATCCTCGGAGTGGTGGGGGCCGGCGTCTTTGGGAGCGGCGCCGTCGGGATTCTCCTCTACCTGGTCCATGTGGCCGCCTCTCTGTTGGTGGGACTGCTGTTTCGCTTCTACCGCCCGGCGGAGGGGCCGCGCCGGGGCGCCGGCCAGGGGGCTCAGTTTCAGACGGCCTCCTTCCCCCTCTCCCTCACTCGCTCAGTCACCGGAGCCCTCTCCTCCACTCTGAATATCTGCGCTTTTATCCTGTTTTTCACCGTCACCATCCGTATGCTCAGTCTCACCGGCCTTCTCACCGGGCTGTCCCGACTCCTCTCCCTCCTGTTCGGGCCACTGGGGTTCACTCAGTCCTGGGCCCAGCGGCTGCTGACCGGCGCCCTGGAGGTGTCCTCCGGCGTCTCATCTCTCACCGATGGCTCTCTCTCCGGCCGGCTGTCCATGGCTGCCTTTATGCTTGGGTGGGCTGGCCTGTCCGTCCACTGCCAGGTGCTGGCCTTTCTTGGGGACAGTGGCCTGTCCATGCGCACCTATCTGGTGGGAAAGCTTCTCCACGGCGGGCTGTCCGCCGCCCTCTTGGGAATTCTGGCCCCCGTTCTCCCGCTGAAAGCCCCTGTCTCTGTCTATCTGGCGGATCAGACCGAGGCTCTGGCCGCCCTGGACTTTCAGCAGGCGTTTACCATCTCCACGGTCTACGCCTGGGTGGTCTGGCTGCTCTTTTTTGCCGCCGCCGCCCGAGTGGTCAAAAAAAGCAGTGGAAAAATTCGTGCGCACCAGGTATAATGGAGAAAAAGCTCATTGCTACAAAGGAGGCCGCCCCATGTCTCTGTTCCAAAAAAATATCGAACCCCGCTGTGCCTACTGTGCCCGCAGCCGTCCTCTTGACAAGGACCAGGTGGTGTGCGATAAAAAAGGGGTCATGTCCGGCGGCTCCCACTGCCGGGCCTTCCGGTACGACCCTCTGAAGCGGGTCCCACCCCGCCCGGCCAAGGCGGACTTCAGTAAACTGAAGGATGAGGATTTCCATCTGTGACCCCATAAAAATGGCTGCCCGACCGGGCAGCCATTTTTTAATCCAGGCAGAACATGGGCCGGGCCTCGTCAAACAGGTCCACCATGCCACAGTAGTTCAGCGTCTCATAGGTCATAAACCACGCCCTCTGCGTCTCATCTAGCTCCTCCTCCGTCAGGAACTCCCCCTGGGCCGTGAGGAAGCCCACCGGGGTGATTACCGGCAGGACCTCATAGAGCTGAGCCAGAAAGTTCATGTAGCCCGTGAGGGGCAGTCCCGCTAGCTGCGCCGTGAGCACTCCCAGAAAGTTGGGGCTGATGGCCACGTCTTTTTGCTCCTCTATGTCATAGTTTGTCCAGATGAAGAAGGGAACGGCATACTGCTGCAGAAGCTCCTGAGTGGTGCGCTCTGAAAGCTTCTTGCCATACAGCTGCTCGTAGAAGGCGTTTTTCAGGGGCGGCTGGTGGTCTCCGAAGAGAACGATCATGGTGGGCTCCTGGCTGGCACTGTAGTGGGCGATCAGCTCCCGCAGGGCATCGTCACTCTCCCGCATCAGGGACAGGTACTGCTCCGCCGTGGGGTCTGCGTCCTTCTGCTCGTAGGAGAGGGTAATGCTCCGGTCCAGGTTGTTCCAGCCCTGGGCATAGCCGCTGTGATTCTGCATCGTCACATTGAAGATAAACTGCTTGTCCCCCTGCGCCCTGTCGGTGATCTGATAGAGGGTCTCATAGTCCGACCGGTCGGAGATGTACCGTCGTATCAAGTATGGATTCTCCACGTCCTCCTGGTAGAGCTGGTGGTCAAAGCGCATGTTGCTGTAGACAATGGGGCGGTTCCAGCCAGAGGACTGATAGGGGTGAAAGGCAGTAGACTCATACCCCTGGCTGCCCGCCAGGGCAGCCAGGGAGGGCATGCCCTCCTCCGTATACAGCTGATAGGCCACCGTGTGGGGTGGCTGAAACACCGTGGCAAAACCGGTGAGATACTCAAACTCCACACTGGCGGTGCCGCCCCCAGTGACCGGGGAGTACATCCACCCCCGGATGGTGTTCTCCTCCAGGGAGTGGAGGAAGGGAGTCGGGTCCTCTGACGCCTCCAGGCTGTCAAAAATGGTCATATCCGCAAAGGACTCGTTCATAATTACAATAAGGTTGACAGGCTGGACCGCCTCCGGGTCCCCCTCCGTACCAGGATATTCCTCCATCAGCTCCAGCACCTGCTCATGGCTGTAGTCATCCGGCTTATCCACCGAGCTGTATCGCATGGCCACCGTGAAATTCAGGAGGAAGCCGTTGGCCTGGGTCACCCACTGCTGGGTGTAGATCCCCAGGGCGGGGAGTGCCTCCGTACCGAAGAATATGAAGCAGTATCCGCCAATCACAGCCAGCAGCCCGCCCGCCAGGGGACGGGGCAGCTTGTCCCGCCGCCGCTGAGGGACACAGAACAGCACACAGAATAAATAGGCCGTCAGAAGGATCATGGCCTCCTGCATCTCCAGATCGATGGAGAAGTCAAAGGCATCGGCCACATTTGCTGCCGTCCGCCAGGCGGACAGATCCGCGGGAAAGAGGATTCTCCCCCGGAAGCGAAGGACATAGTGGTTCACCAGTCCCACCAAGAAACAGCTTCCCGCAGCAAGGGCGGCGGCCCGCCGCCTGCGCCCCAGCACAAGCCGGCAGAGAGCAAACCAGATATAGTACCAGATCAGATTCATCAAAACCTGCCAGGCGTACAGGTCTGAGAACACGTCGTTTCCGTTCAGGATCTCCACCATCCAGAAGGAGGCCCAGGGGCCCAGCAAAAAAATCAACCGGGACATCCACTTGCCAGGCTGCCGCCGCCAGTCCTCCAGCAGCCTGGGAAAGATGTCTCCGTAGAGCAGCTGTCTCAATTTTCGTCTCATCCCCTTCTCCAATCTTATTTAGGATACCTCTTTTTTAAAAAAATGCAAGAAAATTTTTCTTAAATTTTACATTTTCAACACAATAGACGGAAACTGAGGCCGGCGGTTGCACCATTTTTTCAGAAATTCCAGCTTTTTTCCCTTCCCAGAGGGAGGCTCCCCCACCAGCTCCGCCGCTTATTATATACATTCAAATATTCACTCGCATTGATATCCTCCGCAGAGCTGTCTAAGCAGGATTTTCTTCTGTCTCCCCGTCTAAATTTCAATAATTCCGTATAAAATCCCATCTTCTCTCATTTCCATCCCATCTCAATTCTATAGCTAATTTCCCGAAAAAAAGCGGTCCAGATCCGGCCTTTTCGAATATTTATCTATTGACAATGAATATTTTCCTGGCGTATACTGTTGTCAGCTCGTTCGGACCGGTTTCGGGCCGGACAGAAAGTTCCGATTTTTCCGTTTCCGGGAGCTATTTTCCCGGCCCTCCCCCTCCCTCCCAGTGGAGCGAGAACTGGCAAACAATCGGAACGATTGAAAAAGGAGATTGAAACGAAATGACAAAAAAACTTCTTGCTCTGGGTCTGTCCCTGACCATGGCCCTGTCTCTGGCCGCCTGTGGAGGCGACAGCTCCGCTGACTCCACCTCCGGCTCCGGTGCGGACGCCTCCCAGGCCGACGCCTCCACCTCCACCCCCGACACCTCTACCGGCGGCGAGACCTCCGGTTTTGCCGTCTCCTCCGATTACGGCGACTTCACCGTGGTGGATGAGGGCAAGCTCCACATGTCCACCAACGCCTTCTTCCCTCCCTATGAGATGACCACCGACGACGGCGGCTTCGAGGGGATCGACGTGGAAGTGGCCGGCGCCATCGCCGAGAAGCTGGGCCTAGAGCTGGTGGTAGACGACATGGGCTTTGACGCCGCCCTCACCGCCGTGCAGCAGGGCCAGAGCGACATCGCCATGGCCGGCATCAGCGTGACAGAGGACCGCCTGGCGCTCATGGACTTCTCCGAGAGCTACGCCACCGGCGTACAGGTGGTCATCGTCAAGGAGGACTCCCCCATCCAGACCATCGATGATCTGGCCAACGCCGAGATGATCGGCTGCCAGGCCGCCACCACCGGCTACATTTACGCCTCCGCCCCCGTGGAAGAGGACGGCTACGGCGAGGACCACGTCACCGCCTATGAGAACGGTTCCCTGGCTGTTATGGCCCTGGTGAACGGCCAGATCGACGCGGTTATCATCGACAATGAGCCCGCCAAGGCCTATGTGGAGGCCAACGAGGGCCTGAAGATCCTGGACACCCCCTGGGTGGAGGAGGACTATGCCATCGGTGTGGCCAAGGGCAACACCGACCTGCTCAACGCCATCAACGCCGTTATGGACGAGCTGAAGGCCGACGGGACCTTCCAGTCCATCGTGGACAAGTACATCACCGCCGAATGATTTGACGGAGGAACGGGGCGGCCCGCCAGGGCCGCCCTTTTTCGCCAGAAAGGAAGGAGGGGCCTTGATGCTCCAAACGCTGACTGAATGGTTTTACAGCCTGCCGATCGTGGAGTGGTTTATCGCACTGCTCCCCCGCCTCCACAAGGCCTTCATTGAGGGCGACCGCTGGAAGCTGTATCTGGACGGCCTGCTCACCACCCTGGAGCTGACGGTGGTGGCGCTGATTGCCGGCGTGGTATTGGGGGTAACGGTGGCGGTGATCCGCACCGCCCACGACCAGCAGAGGCCCGGCCGCCGGAAAAGCATTTTCCTGGGAATTCTGAACGGGATCTGCAAGATCTACACCACCGTCATCCGGGGCACCCCCATGATGGTACAGATTCTGATCTGGGGCTTTGTTATCTTCGCCTCCAGCCGAAACAAGTTTATGGTGGGCATGGTGGCCCTGGGCATCAACTCCGGGGCCTACGTGGCGGAGATCGTCCGGGGCGGCCTGATGAGCGTGGACATCGGTCAGAGTGAGGCGGGCCGCTCCCTGGGTCTGGGCTATCTGGACACTATGCGCTTCATTGTCATCCCCCAGGCGTTTAAGAACATTCTGCCCTCTCTGGGCAACGAGTTCATCACCCTGTTCAAGGACACCTCCCTGGTGAACACCATCGGCCTGACGGAACTGACCTACCGGGCCTCCCGGATCGCCGGAAACACCTTTGACTACATGCCCCCCTACATTGGGATCGCCATTATGTATCTGGTGGTGGTCATCATCCTGACCTGGGCACAGGGTAAACTGGAAAGGAGGCTGCGTCAAAGTGATCGACGTTAAAAACCTGTCCAAATCCTTCGGCGACCACCTGGTGCTGGACAACATCTCCGAGCACATCTACCCCGGAGAGAAGGTGGTCATTATCGGCCCCTCCGGCTCTGGCAAGAGCACCTTTCTCCGGTGCCTGAATCTGCTGGAGACCCCCACTGCCGGGTCTATCACCTTCGAGGGCACGGAGATCACCGACCCAAAGACAGACATCGACAAGGTCCGGCAGCAGATGGGCATGGTGTTCCAGCACTTCAACCTGTTCCCCAACATGACCATCCGGAAGAACATCACTCTGGCCCCGGTGCGCACCAAGCTCATGGGGCAGGCGGAGCCCGACGACCCTGCCACCGCCCTGCTCAAGCGGGTGGGTCTGGAGGACAAGGCGGACGCCTACCCCGCCCAGCTCTCCGGCGGCCAGAAGCAGCGCATCGCCATCGTCCGGGCCCTGGCCATGCGGCCCAAGGTGATGCTCTTTGACGAGCCCACCTCCGCCCTGG
>CALXGD010000175.1 GCA_944387745.1 uncultured Oscillospiraceae bacterium | reverse complement strand
CCCCGCGGCACACGCGGCGGGCCGCTTAGTGCTGCTCGGTTCCCCGCCTGACACGGTTCACGGAGCCGCGTTGCGCGGGACCGGCCTATCATCACTGCTTATCCAGGTCAGACGACACATCACTCGTCCGGGGGCCGGAATTCATTCCTGCTGTAGCGGGTTGCAGGTACAGGGCACCGCTATCTCCCCAACTAGTGCGGCCTTGCTCTCCGCCGAAGGCGGCATTAGACTGGGAACTATTTTACTATAATTCTCCCCGCTTGGCAACTGATTTTTTCACGGTTTCCCCCGCTTATTCTGCGTTTCTCCTTTGAAATCGGCGGCCTTTCAGTGCATCCTCTTTAGGTGACCACTGGACAAGAGGGGAGAAACCTTATATAATTAGAGCGCAAATACGGGGAGAGACCCTGTATGCCGGATTCGGGGCCGCGCCGGGGAGACGGCGTTCTGCACAGCTTCTGTGACGAGTGGTAGGCTTTGAACCGCAGAAACGGGAAAGAGAGATAGAAGGAGTGTAGGACCCCAATGGAAATCAACGGCGAAGTAGTAAGTGAGAATATCCGCTATGCGGACCTGCATTTGTCAGAACCCATTATGAGGGCTCTGGAGAAGAAGGGCTATGTGCAGGCGACCCCAGTGCAGGGAGGCGCCATTCCATACTTTATGGAGTACAGGGATGTGATCGCCAAAGCGCCTACCGGTACAGGCAAGACCTTTGCCTTCGGCATTCCCATGGTGGAGCACATCGAACCGGAGAGTACTGATGTTTTGGGCCTGGTACTGGCTCCCACCCGGGAACTTGCGATCCAAATTCGGGATGAACTGAAGGATCTCTGTGCCTTTAAAGAGGGGGTGCGCACCGCGTGCCTGTATGGAGGCCAGCCCATCGACCGACAGATCAACCAATTGAAAAAGAAGCCTCAGATTGTGGTGGCGACACCAGGGCGCCTGATGGATCATGTGAAACGCCACACCCTGCGCCTGGAGCAGGTGGAGACAGTGGTGCTGGACGAGGCGGACCGGATGCTGGATATGGGCTTCATTCGGGATGTGACCCGGATCTTGGATCTGATGCCCCAGCGGAAGAATCTGGGGCTGTTTTCCGCCACGATTTCCCGGGAGGTGATGGACATCTCCTGGGTGTATCAGCGGGACCCGGTGGAAATTACTGTCCGGGCCGACGAGCAGAACAAACCGGACATCACCCAGTACCGCCTGGACGTGGACCGGAACCAGAAGGTGGACCTGATGCTCCAGCTGATGGAGGCGGGGGGCGATGACCGGGTGATTGCCTTCTGCAATACGAAGAATATGACAGACCGTCTGGCGGGACTTCTGCAGATGAGAGGGGTCTCCTGCGAAGCCATCCATGGGGATATTCAGCAGCGGGTGCGGGAAAAGACGCTGCAAAAATTCCGGGACGGCGGGCTGCGGGTGCTGGCTGCCACAGATGTGGCTGCCCGAGGGCTGGACATAGATGACGTGGATGCAGTGTTCAACTACGATGTGCCGGATGAGAATGAGTATTACATTCACCGCATCGGCCGCACAGGGCGTGCCAAGCGCCACGGAGCTGCCTTCTCTCTGGTGTCGAACATTACCGAGGGAATTCGCCTGGATGAGATCCAAAAGAATACCGGTAATGAGATCCGGCGGGTCGTACTCAACGGACAGGGAGAGCTGGAATCGGTGAACGCCGGGAGCTGAGGCTTGAAGATCCGTTTGGCTCCTTCACCAATTTTTAATCTTTTTCTCAGGGTGTTTTCAATTCTTTCGCGGTATGATAAGGCTGAAAGTACCGGGCGTCAGCCCGCAGATAGAAACGGAGTGTGAATGACATGAAAAAGCTGTATCGGACTGAGGGGCCATATAAAATGTTGGCCGGTGTGTGCGGCGGCATTGGGGAATACTTTGACATTGACCCAACGCTGATCCGGCTTGCCTGGGTGTTGCTCACTGTGTTTACCGCCTCGGCTTTATTCTGGGTGTATATCGTGTGTATTTTCATTATCCCTCGAAAGAGCGACGTATATCCTGGGTATTAAAAAATGGACGCCACACATGGCGTCCATTTTTTCCGATTGGTGGACTCAGTCCTTTTCCGCGTCTTGAATCGCCTCTTCTGGAGTTCGCACTCCAAGTACCACAGACATCAGACCATTGCCATAGCGGTCAAACATGTCCACCGGAATGGTCACTGCGTCCTGTAGCACTGCCGCGCTGGGCAGAAGGTCCTCACAATCCACAAACGTCTTGTAGCGGATATCACCATCGGAGTAGTCCAGCTCAAAATTGCCGTTGCGAAGGCCAAAATTCGCGCGGGTCAGGTATTCCGCCACCTGAGCCGTGCAGCTCTCGTCCGCCCGGATACCGCATCTGCCGAAGGCGATGAGATACTGGCACTCGTCGTGGGGATCTTCGCTGCCCCCGGGGCCGCACACATCCAGGAGAACCCGCACCTGGTCCAGCTTGGCGTTGGACAGGCTGAAACCGGTGTAGAAGATCCCGCGCTCCGTGTCGAAGTCGTAGTTCCAGTTATTTTCCTGGAACACAGTGCGTAATGCGTTCCGAACCATTTCCACTGTGGCCATAGAGGTGGCCCCCTTCCTTAAAAATTGTCTCTATTCTATCAAAAAATTCCGCTGTGAGTCAAGAAAAATGGCGGTAGTTAGGAGGAGTTTGATGATGCTTCATACACGCATTTCCACGCAGGGTGACGTCCCACGTCAACGGGAACTCTGGCAGCTCGCCTTTGGGGACGCGGAAGCCTATATTGACAACTTTTACAACACCTATTACAGGCCGGAGCGGATGCTCCTTCTGGAGGAGGACGGGGTGGTCCAGGCCATGACCGCCTGGTTCGACACCACGTTTTCTGTTCCGGGGGAGGGGGAATTTCGGGCGGCCTATCTGTACGCCGTGGCCACCCACCCGGCGGCCAGGGGCCGAGGCCTGGCGGGAAAACTGCTCTCCGATGCGGACGAGCAGTTCCGGGCTTGGCACATCCAGGCGGTGACTACCGTCCCGGCGGAGCCCTCCCTCCACCGCTTTTTTGCCCGAAACGGTTTCCGGGAGTGTTTTGTCCATGGGCAGCTTTTCAGCTTGCAGGAGAAACCGGAGCAAGCCGTCCGGGACGTCCGGCTGGAGCGGCTGACGCCGGAGGACTACGCCGGGCTACGGGAGGCGCGGCTAAAAAATACGGCTCACATTGTGCTCTCCCCGGAGGTCATCCGCTATCAGGCGGGGGCCTGCGCCCTCACACCCGGCGGTGGGCTGTACGCTCTGGAGGCACCTCATGGTGTGGCCGTCCTGTGCGCCGAGGGCATGGAGAACGGGCGGCTGCTGGGGAAGGAGCTGCTGTGCGACCGGCTGGACCTGGAGTGGGTACTCGACCGGCTGCCGGCACTGTTACCCAACTGGTCCATGGCCTGCCGCACACCATGGGGGGACATGAAGTTCGGTATGCTCAAATGGCTGGATCCGGCACGGGAGGCCGCCTGGGACTGGTCCTCTACAGCCTATCTGGGCCTTGCTTTTGACTGAGTTCCTGCATTTCTGCGAAAACAGGTCAGATCTTGAGAGAGCGATCTGACCTGTCTTGTATATTTTCACAAAAATTAGACCTAATTTCTGGCTAAAAAGGCGAACGGGGCAGAGGGGCCACAGTTATTTTATTGTGGTGACATCCACAAAAAATATGCTTTACTTCCCGTGGGATTATGTTATGCTTATACATAAGAAAGGGAGTTGAGCTCCTTTTTCTCCCCCTGGGAAGAGGCTTCCCAGAAGGGAATGAATGGAATCTGTCAAAATCTTGGAAAAATGCCACAAAAATATAACGTAGGAGGAATGTCACCATGAACAAGTATATCGAGAGAGTGCTGGCTGAGACCAAGGCGAAGAATGCCAATGAGCCCGAGTTCCTGCAGACCGTAGAGGAGGTTCTCAGCTACCTGGAGCCCGTGATTGACGCCCACCCCGAGTACGAGAAGGTCGCTCTGCTGGAGCGTATGGTGGAGCCGGAGCGTGTTATTGAGTTCCGCGTCACTTGGGAGGACGACAACCATGTCTGGCACGTGAACCGCGGCTACCGCGTGCAGTACAATGCGGCCCTGGGCCCCTATAAGGGCGGCATCCGTTTTGACCCCTCCGTCAACCTCTCTATCATCAAGTTCCTGGGCTTTGAGCAGACCTTTAAGGATGCTCTGACTGGCCTGCCCATCGGCGGCGCCAAAGGCGGCTCCGACTTTGATCCCCGGGGCAAGAGCGACGCTGAGGTGATGCGTTTCTGCCAGGCCTTCATCACCGAGCTGTATCGTCACATTGGCCAGGACATCGACTGCCCCGCCGGCGACCTGGGCTGCGGCGGCCGTGAGATCGGCTATATGTATGGCCAGTACCGCCGTATTGTGGGCGCCGCTGAGATGGGTGCTCTGTCCGGTAAGGCTGTATGCACCGGCGGCTCTATCCTCCGTCCTGAGGCCACTGGCTACGGCGCTGTGTACTATCTGGTTGAGACCCTGAAGCATGACGGCGAGGATATCAAGGATAAGCGCATTGCAATCTCCGGCTATGGCAACGTGGGCTGGGGCATTATGAAGAAGGCTGCTGAGCTGGGTGCCAAGGTCACTTACTTTGCCGGTCCTGACGGCTACATCCATGATCCCGATGGCGTAAACACTGACGAGAAGCTCAACTACATCCTGGAGATGCGCGCCAAGGATCCGATGCACTGCCAGCCCTACGCCGAGAAGTTTGACTGTGAGTTCGTGCCGGGCCAGAAGTGCTGGGGCGTAAAGGACGTGGATATCTACATGCCCGCCGCTACCCAGAACGATGTCAACATCGAGTGGGCTAAGAAGATCGCTGAGTCCGGCGTCAAGTACTACATCGAGGTGGCCAATATGCCCACCACTAACGATGCTCTGGAGTTCCTGAAGGAGCAGAAGCACATGGTGGTTGCCCCCTCCAAGGCTGTCAACGCCGGCGGCGTGTCCGTGTCTGAGCTGGAGATGGCCCAGAACGCAGAGCGGCTGTATTGGACCGCTGAAGAGGTGGACGAGAAGCTGCATGGCATTATGAAGAACATCTATAACTCCTCTGTTGAAGTTGCGGAGCGCTATGGTTTGGGCTATGACCTGGTGGCCGGCGCCAATATCGTAGGCTTCCAGAGAGTGGCTGACGCCATGATGGCTCAGGGCATTTTCTGATCCTGACAAGATTCCCATTCATGCAATACGCCGGGGGTCCTCGTTTGAGGACCCCCGGCGCTTATTCCTCAGATCGAATCTTTTCTGTGTTATAAGCTCTGCGGGAGACGAAAAACCTGGGACAGGACATAAGAAAAGCCGACTTCAAGTCGGCTTTTCTTATGTATCTGCTTCTTTTGGAACAAGAGGGAATCAGCCTGCGGAGGAGGAAGCGCTGGTGTCCCCAGCCTCCTCCTGTTGTGCTTCCATTTCCTCCTGTACAGCGGCCCGCAGGGATTGGAGCTGGTCATAGAAGGCGGAGGGATCAATTTTTTCCAGTTCCTCTGTGGTTTCCAGCTCTTTGCTATCCAGCCAGCCCTGACGCAGGTCGTTCATCTGCTGTGACACATAGCTGCTGCGGAATTGCTCCGGGTCCAGGGGGAGACGGAGAATAATGTGATAGCCGTAGGGACTTTCTACAATGCCGCTGATTTCCCCATCTGCAAGGGCCAGGGCAGCTTCCTCAAAGGGGGCCACCATCTGGCCGCGCATGGCTGTGTAGCCCTCCAAGCCGTTTACAGCACCGTTGGGATCGGTGTCCTCGCTGTATTCTTCCATCAGCTGGTCAAAGAGGGCCTCCTTATCTGCTGCGGACTGGAGCTGAGTCAGAAGCTCTTCTGCCAAAGCCCGTTTTTCTGTGACAGTGGCCTCGTCCAGAGGTTCATATTCGCCGGTAGGGCTGCCATTCTCATCTGTGACAGGGCTGTCGGTGTTCACAGTTTTCAGGAGGATGTGTTTAGCACGGTAGTAGCCCAGGTCCTCCTGTGCATAGGAGAGCACCTGTTCATCGGTGGGATAGCCCGCAGTTCCCTGACCGAACAGCTTCTCTTGAAGCTGATTGTTCAGATCAGTGATCTCAAAGAGCTCAGTGTACAGCTCCCGGGTGAGGGCGCTGCTCCACAGGGCGTGGTCCAAAAGTTGAGGACCGCCGGCCTTCTCCTCCATAGAAGAGAGAAGCTCGGCCAGCTGCTGCTGCGTCTCAGCAGAGGGAGAGAGCCCCTCTGCCTGGGGCTGCACGGGGAGCAGGGCGTAGAGAGCGGCTGTCTCCAGAGCGGCCTCCATCATGCCCTCCTCCACGGTCTTGCCGCTGGACATCTCCATGTCCCAGGGAACCTCCAGGCCCTGGAGCAGGTAGCTCTGAGCTGTGGTGTCCACACCATAGGCCAGCCAGTAGAGGAGGCTGGCCGCTGTAACGGGGGCGCCGTCCACCAGTGCCACCACAGTGTCGCCAGAAATTCCCGCCGTGGCGAGATAAGGGTCGGTGACGCCGGACAGATCCATGGGCTCCGTTTGGGAGGAGACGGTTTCTGAAGAGTCAGGCTGGGTGCTGGGGCTGACGGAGGCGTCTGTGGAGGAACTGTCGCCGCTGCCGCAGCTGCTCAGAACAGATAAAACAAGTGTAAGAGACAGGGAGAGAGCTCCCAGTCGTTTCCAGTTTGTCATATGACGTCGAAATCCTTTCCAAAAAACAGATTCAGCCTGAGACCAGGCCGCTTTTTGTATCATAGCACAGTGGGAGTGAAGGGACAAGGGGAAAGAGGCTCCGGAGTCGGGGAAAATCTACTCCCTTTGGCTGAGCCGGCGGAGGATAGCTTGAAACCAGTCGGGAAGGGGACACTCCAGTTCTATCCGCTCCCCGGATCGGGGGTGACGGAAGGTGAGCCTTCGGGCGTGCAGACACTGGCCCGCCAGTCCGGAGACGGGCCTTTTGCTTCCATAGATGGTATCCCCCAGCAGAGGGTGGCCGATGGAGGCCAAGTGGACGCGGATCTGGTGAGTGCGGCCGGTCTCCAGGCGGCACTCCAAATGGGCATAGCCGGAGTACCGGCAGAGCACATGCCAGTGGGTTACTGCGGGCCGGCCAGTTGGCACCACAGCCATTTTCTTTCGGTCTATTGGGTGGCGGCCAATGGGCGCATTGACGGTGCCGGAATCCTCGCGAAAGTTGCCCACAGCTACAGCCTCATAGACCCGTGACAGAGAGTGATCCTGGAGCTGTTCAGCCAGAGATAGGTGAGCGAGGTCGTTTTTTGCGGCGATGATCAAACCAGAGGTGTCCCGGTCAATGCGGTGGACAATACCGGGGCGGAGGACTCCGTTGATTCCGGATAGGGAGGAGCCGCAGTGAAACAGTAAGGCATTGACCAGCGTGCCGTCTGGATGTCCCGGGGCGGGGTGAACTACCATCCCCACCGGCTTATTAATGACGATGACGTCATCATCCTCATAGACTACATCCAGAGGGATAGATTGAGGGCGGACATCTAATGGCTCAGGCTGCGGGAGCAATACCTGAATTGGAATGCCGGCCGCAGTCTTTTCACTTTTTTTCAGGGGATGGCCCTGGCTGGTCACATTCCCCTCCTCCAACAGCCGCTGGGCGGCGGAGCGCGTCAGCTCTGGGAGCTGACGGGCAAGGAATGTGTCCAGCCGCTCCCCACCCTCCTGGGGAGTCAGGATCACGGGGGTCATAGCTCCTCCTTCTGAGGGGCCTGCGGCCTGCCCTCCAACTTTTCATAAAAGAACAGATAATAAAGGACTGCTGCAAAGCCTCCAACTACGACACAGATGTCCGCCACATTGAAAACAGCAAACTCCATAAACAGTACATGGAACATATCCACCACATAGCCCTGAAAGGCGCGGTCAATGAGGTTGCCCACTGCACCTGCCAGCAGCAGGGCCAGAGCGATTCGGCCGAAAGGGTGGCGGAACAGGGGCCGGAACAGGGCCACAGCCAGCAGAATCGAGAGGACTAGAGAGACCAGGGTGAGCAGCCAGGTGTGCTCTGAGAACAGAGAAAAGGCGGCGCCGGTGTTTTTTACATAGGTCAAGTCGAGAATATAGGGCAGAAATGGAAGGTGTTCCCCCAGGGAAATATTTTGTACCACCCAATATTTGACCAGTTGATCCAGTGCCACCAGCAGGATGACAAGTACGGTGTACAGCATGGGACGATCTCCTTTATTTGGATCCCTTGTGCAGGGGATGAAATCAGTCTATTTATTGTATCATGTCTCTGGCGGCAGGACAATGAAAATTTTCAGCTCAATGTGATTCACAGTTGACACTTTCCAGCGGTGTCTCTACAATGGCAGTGAAGCAGTGCACCGGTACTCTGTTTCCCAGAAAAGACGGGGATGTATCAGAGCGCAGACAAGGACCCATTGAGCCAGGAGGAGAGAGCATGGAGATTCAGGGACTGCAAAAAATGACTCTGCTGGACTATCCCGGCAGAGTAGCGTGTACCGTATTTTTGGGAGGGTGCGACCTGCGCTGCCCCTTTTGTCACAACAGCGGGCTGATTGCCGGGCCGTTGCCGGCGGAGTTGGACAGCCAGGAGCTGCTGGACTTCCTGAGCCGGCGGAGAGGCCTGCTGGACGGCGTCTGCGTCACGGGGGGAGAGCCGCTGCTCCGTCCGGAGCTGCCTCTCCTGCTGCAGAAGATCAAGGCCTTGGGGTATCCCGTGAAGCTGGATACCAATGGAAGCCATCCCCAGCGGCTGCAGAGCCTGATCAAGGAGGGATTGGTGGACTATGTGGCAATGGATGTAAAAAACAGCCCCCAGCGGTATGGAGAGACGGTGGGCGTGCCTGCGCTGGAGCTGCTGCCCTTCCAGGAGAGCATTTCGCTGCTCCTTCAGGGCCAGGTGGATTATGAGTTCCGCACCACCGTAGTGCGGGAATTTCACGACAAAGACAGCTTCCGGGCCATCGGCCCCTGGATTGCCGGGGCCAAGCGGTATTTTCTCCAGAACTTTGTGGATCGGAACACAGTGCTACAGGAGGGACTGCATCCCTGGAACAGGGAGATGCTCCTGGAGTTTGCAGATTTGGTGCGCCCTTATGTAGGTCAGGTAGAGTTGAGAGGGGTATAGGAGATGTCCGGGGAGAGAGGCCAAATGGAGCCACAGTAGAAAATCAGGATGTGCTTTGGGGCAAATGGATGGTGAAGGTGCTCCCCTGGTCCTCTATGCTGTCTACCTGAATTTGACCGCCGCACAGCTCTACGATCCGGTGGACGATAGAAAGCCCCAATCCCAGTCCTTTTTCTCCGGTGGTGCTGCCCTGGTAGTATTTGTCGAAGATATGAGCGCGGACCTCTTCGGACATGCCGATGCCGGTGTCTGATACAGAGACAGTCAGTTCCACGGAATTTGCCTGGAGCGTGACGGAGATCTCACCTCCCTCTGGAGTGTACTTGACAGCGTTGTTCAGCAAGTTGATCCAGACATGGCTCATAAGCTCCTCATTGCCGTCGTATCGCACCGGTTCCAGATTGGCAGAAAAGGAGATTTTTTTCTTTTCCCAAGCGGGGGAGAGGAGAATGGCGCACCGCTTGATCTGCTCGTCCAGAGAATAGGGGTGCTTTTCGGCAATAAACTGCTGGGATTCCAGCTTGGTGAGCAGCAGAGCGCTGTTGGCCAGATTAGCCAGGCGGGAGGACTCATCAATAATCACCTGGAGGTACTGCTCCCCTTCCTCCAGAGTTGTGTCCGGCTCCCGGAGCAGTTCGGCGAACCCCTTAATGGCGGTGATGGGGGTTTTGAATTCATGGGAGAAGTGGTTGATAAAGTCGTCCCGCAGGGTTTGGATACTCTGGAGTTCCTGGGACATCTTGTTGAAATCTTCATAGGCGGTCCCTAAAGGGCCGCCTTTTTTGGGATCCAGGCGCTGAGAGAAGTCCCCCTCGGCCACCGCCTTCAGCCCACGGGTCAGACGGGAGACCAGGTGGTTGAAGTGGCGGCTGAACAGGGTGGAGGTGATCCATATCGTGGCGCCCATGATAACCAGGCCCCAGAGCACCAGGGCGGAGGAGCTGGGTGTGTCGTTCCAGTACAGCGTGTCCCAGACGTGGAGCAGGATAAAAACCGCAGCAGAGGTCAGTGTCACAATGATGGACTCCAGAGCCAGCCAATTAGCCAGATCCTGCTGCTTTTTGCGAGGAGCTTGTTTCATGGCTTCTCCTCCTTTGTGTTCATAATTTCTGCCTTGTATCCGAGTCCTTTGATGGTGACGATGTGGAACTCCGGGATATGGCGCAGCTTGTTGCGCAGACGGCTGATGTGGGTTTTAACTGTATCCTCCCCACTCTCGGAGTCATAGCCCCACACGCCGTCTAAGAGCTGGTTGCGGGTGAAAATTTGCCCTGGATAGGACAGAAGCTTATAGAGAAGTTCAAATTCTTTTTTGGGCAGCTCAAGGCTCTCGCTCTCCCGAGTAACGGTGTAGGTGCTGGAGTCCAGCACCACAGAGCCCGCCACAATCCTCCGCTCGCTGGCGATGTGGGCCCGGCGGAGCAGGGCGTTTAGGTGCCAGAGGAGCTCCTCGTAATTGACCGGTTTAGTCAGGTAGTCGTCAATCCCAGAGGAGAAGCCCTCCCGCTTGTCCTCAAAGGACTGCTTGGCGGTGAGAAGGAGCACGGGGATCTGATCCCCCCGTTCCCGCAGCTTCTTGACCAAGGTGTACCCATCCATGCGGGGCATCATCACATCAGAAATAACCAGATCTACTGGCTGCCGCTCCAGCACCTCCAGAGCCTCCTGCCCGTCTTGTGCGCTGATTACAGTGAACTGGTGCTTCAGACGGGCTGTAGTGAGCAGGCGCATAGAGGCGTCATCCTCCACCAACAAAATGGTTGCCATGGTATTCTCCCCTCTCCAGCCCGGTGGACGGTGAAACCCGTATCGGGCTTTTTCTACGGCGGATTTCATAGCAACAGTATAGCCCACAAGACATAATCCGTCAAAGAAAACAGCGATTGCGGGGAAACAATACCGCTCCTAAGTAAACCCAGCGTAAACACCGCCTCCCATTTTGAAAATTTGGAGCTCTTGTCGTGGAAGGGAGGGGAACGGGCAAAAAATTTAGAAGGTTTAGCCAGAAAGAGGTTTACGATGAGTTTACCTTTGCCCGCTATAGTTAGGCACGATGGAGTGATACGCAATATTACCATGTAACGGAGGAATTCTGTATGAGACGAAGAATTGCCCTGCTGCTGGCGGCCTTGACAGCAGCGGGAGCCTTGACCCTTCCCGCTCTGGCCGCGGAACCGGCGGCGGAAGAGTCTGCGCAGGAGGCGACAGAGGCCACTCCGGCGGAGCCCGCACCGGACCCGGAGGGAACTGTGACCTGGGAAAATCTGGACCGCCGAATCCGAGCGGGGAGTCTAAACGCCCAGATCTTAGAAGAGAATATTACCGGAATTGCAGATATCGACTACGACCAGATGTATGAGGACCTGCGCCAGCAGCTCAACGACATCGCCAACGCCCAGTGGGCGATGGTTGTCGTGGGCGGCGGCATGGCCGCCAGCTCTCTGGATCAGGCTTACGACTCCCTGCGGGACGTCTTTGAGGATTTGAAGGACGGCGTCGTCCAGGCGGACAACGCCGACTACATCTGGCAGCTAGAGGATATGGCCGACCAGGTGCTTATGGGGGGCGAGACCCTGTACATCACTCTGGTCGGCCTGGAGCAGCAGGCCGCCGACGGCCAGCGGGGCCTGGCCACCCTAGACCGGAGCTTGGCCGAGCTGCGCCTGCGGGAGCAGCTGGGCCAGGTGTCCCACCAGACGGTGGCCGAGCTGGAACAGACCCGGGCCGAGACGGTCAGCCAGCTGGAGACGCTGGATAGCAGCATCCGGGAGCTGAAAATTCAGCTGCAAACTATGCTGGGCGAA
>CALXGD010000174.1 GCA_944387745.1 uncultured Oscillospiraceae bacterium | reverse complement strand
AACTCCCCAGCCATCCTCGCGGACGACCTGATTATTTTACCACACGCTTCATTGCTTTGTCAAGATCTTTTTTCCAAAATCTTCTCGATTTCTCGCGGATCTCGACGCCACAGCTTCCCGGTGGGCCACTTGCTTCCCGCAAGCGCTTCCCTAGCATAACAAACTTTTCTCCCCTTGTCAATCACTTTTTTCTGTTTTTTGGGGTTTCTTTTTTACTTTTTCGTTTCTAACTACATCTTCGGCCGAACCTTTCCTATTTGCCACAAGATGTAGTTTTCTTCGCAGACAGCAAAACAGAAAAATGACGGCAGGCAGCAGAACACCCATAATCAGATTTCCCTGCAGGGCTGTTTTCCCGCCAAACTCCTCCGCTGCTATCCCCTCCGGGAAGGCGGCAATCCCCAATATCATTCCCGGCAGTATGGCAGTTGTGACTGTGGGTTTCTGCGCCGCTTTTGGAAAAAGTCCCTCTGCAATTTTCCACAGAGAGAAGGCCAGAACTCCCATCAGACAGAAATCCGCAAAGGTCCATATAGCAGCAATCATACTCTCCACCCTCTGGAATGCGCCTTCCACCCCGACGTTTTTTGCCATCGCAAAAAAGGGACTGTTGATCTGCTGCGCCAGCTGGGAGCCCAGATTTCCAATGACCGACGCCTGTTCCAGTGTCAACACCAAAAAGCCCGCTGTGCTCCACCAAAACCAGTTTCGCCTTTTACAGTCATCGGCCTCAGTATCCGCTAAGAGAAAACAGGCAAATATTCCATACCCCATAAACCCGGCCAGCGGAACTGATGACTCCAAAATCGGTACTATATCTTTCAGCCAGAGGGGAAACAGATTCTCTTGCCGCATGTGACAGAGAGAGAGTCCCAAAACAACTCCCATTCCTGTCAATAGTACAGCAAAAAACCCCTGACCCGCCCGCACAAAGGCGGATAATTTCCCGCGGGCCATCCACAAAACCAAGAAGGCAGAGACCGGCAGAAAAAACCACAGGGACCCGTCCCGCTCGCCCGCCGCAATGAGGCGCTGCGCGCACAGACGCAGGCGCAGGGCCAGCAGCAGCTCCCCCCACAGAAGATATGCCGCCAGTACTAGCCTTCCTGCCACCGGTCCCAGCCCGTACAGGATCGCTTCCGTCAGTCCCCCAAGTTTTCGGCCCAGCTTCGCCATCATCCACCCCAAAATCAGCCAAACAGGGAGCACAACCAGTCCGGACAGCCAGGCGCCCCGCCCCGCCGCAGTCAAAGTCACCGCAGGCAGCAGTTCCGCCGCCGGGGCCATAAACCCCGCCCACAGCAGAACATTCAGCTGAGTTTGAGAAATTTTATCCTGCTCCATTCCTGCCCGCCTTTCTAATCGCCTTGACCGCCCCTCTCTGTCTCAGTATATCTTTTTGGTCCTTTTTCCAGGTCATGTCCCCGACCCGGTCAGCCCGCCAGAGGTGCGCGTTACAGACACATCAACAGAGATGTCCAGAGGGACGGAAACAAAGAGGCGATCCCACTCCCGTTCCAGCGTCTCCCACCGCCCCGGGTTTGTTCTCCCCACTAGCCCGCCTAAATTAATACAGTCCGTTTGCCAGCTGCGCAGTTGGTCCATCACTTTTTGAATTCGCAGCCTCTCCCGTCTCTCCAGCTCGCTCCGCAGCAGCCCCAAATCTTCCTCCCGCAGAGCGCCGCGAAATTCTGCCAGCTCAGCGGTAAGCCAGCAAAGCAGACGCAGCTCGCTCAGCTCCGCTCCTTGAAATACCGGTTCACATTTTACGGACACCCCTGTAATCCGCACCGCCACCGCCCCTGAGGGCAGCTCTACCTCCAGAATATCCTCTGCCGCATGGCCAGCAAGCAGTTCCAGCCCTTCTGCGCTCTCCCCATCCAGATAGCCCACCAGCTTTCCCTGCCGGAGTACCCCATAACCCGCCTCCAGCAGCGCGGTGCCGCCCTCCTCCCCGCTGACCACGCTCAGCGCGGGCAAGTAGGTGCAGCCTCGCTCCAGCAGGTCTGAAAATCCCTCTCCGGCTGTCCTGGTGATCTCCGCCGTTCCGATTTCACTGTCCGTCTGCAGAGTAGACAGTCTGCCCTCCACCCCCGCCTCTTCGCCGGATTCAATGGCAGTTCGGGCCGTATCTCCCCTGACCAGCCAAAGCTGGGCTCCCAAGCTCAGTTCCGCATCTCGAGAAAAATAGTCCAGCACCGGTTCAATCCCTGTCAGCGCGGCGTCCTCTCCCACCAAAAGCTGGTCCACATAGCCATAGAACACATAGCTGTCGCTGAGTCCCTGTATGGACAGGCAGGCGGCGCTGAGAGAGCCGGCCTGGGCCGACAAAATAAGGGGAGGCAGATTTTCTCCCTGAAGGCCGGCGGCTCGGCGCCCCGTGGATACTGTTACTTGGAACTGCTGTCCCGCCTCTCCAGCGTCCACACCCATGGTCCGCAGCAGAGCCATATCTCCCATCTCCCTGGCATAGGGGAACACCGCATTTCCGCACCCCGTCAGGAGGAGCAGCCCGGCCAGCCAGCCGGCCGCAATTCCCTGTTTCATCGCTGATTCCTCCGATTCCAGCTGTGTCGGGCGCCGTCCCTCCATTTCATTCTGGGCAGGGGAGGACGCATCAGATTTGGGTGACCTCGCGGCTCCCCTGCCCCCGTGGTAAAGGGGGCCAGATAGGGAACGCCAAAGGTCTCCAGACTGGCCAAGTGATAGATGAGAGCCGCGTATCCCGCCGCTAAGCCAAACAGCCCTCCGACGCTGGCCAGCACGGCCAACAGAAATCTCCACAGCCTCAGAGCCGCGGCAAAATCCTGAGAGGGCATGGTATACCCAGCCACTCCCGCAATGGCAACTGCAATCAGCACTGCGGGGGAGACAATATGGGCCTCCACTGCGGCGTTGCCTACCACCAGGCCCCCCAGAATTGACACTGTGGCCCCAATGGGACTTGGTAAACGCAGCCCAGCCTCCTGAAGCACCTCAAAAGCAAAGAGCATAATCAGCACTTCAAAGACTGTGGAAAAGGGCACCTCCTGTTTGGCCGCAGCAATAGACAGGGCCAGCTTCACCGGTATGGCCTCCGGATGAAAGGTCACCAACGCGATATACAGGCCTGGCACAAGGACGGTGAGCAGGGCGCACAGCCACCGCACCAGATTGAGGGCCGAGGCTGTCATCCAGTGGAAAGCCCGGTCCTGACCCGTCTTAAAAAATTGATCCACCGTCCCCGGCAGCATCCAGGCAAATGGCAGGCCGTCGGCCATCAGGCACACCCGCCCCTCCAGCAGTGCCTGACAGAGCCGATCTGGCCGCTGGGTATAGGGCATTGTAGGAAATGGGGTATTCAGATGGTCCACCAGATACTCCTCAAGATTTCCTGCCGCCTCCACGCCGTCGATGTCGATGTCATCCAGCCTGCGCCTCACCCGATCTACCGTCTCCGGGTCGGCAATCCCCTCCAGATACAGCACATCTACCATCGTCCGGGAGCGTCTGCCGACAATATGCTCTTGGATCTTCAGCTCCACCGCCTTCAAATGCCGGCGGACCATGGCGGTATTGGTTCGGATGGACTCTACAAAGGACTCCCGAACCCCTTTCAAGGCCGGCTCATTCTCCGGCTCCCCCACGGAGCGCTTCTCCTCTGTGGGCACTGGCAGAGTGAGGGCATCCTTCCGTCCCGGAAAAAACAGGGCACAGCAGCCCAGAATCAGGTCGTTCGCCACTTGGTCCAATGTGGTCCGCCGGCTGGCTGCCATATTGTAGAGGGCCCCGTACTGAAGGAGAGAAAACAGCTCTTCTTCCGGCGCCTGGCTGAGCTGAGCGTCCTGGGCCAGCGGGCGGAGCACATAGTCGCTCATGCGCTCATTTCTCGTCATCCCCAGCAAATAGCACACGGTCACCGTCCGCTCCCGGTCTCCGTGTAGATAGACGGTCCGCTCCATATAATCCGCACAATTAGAAAAGACCTCCCGGAGATTTTCCCGGGAAAGGGGATTTGTAAATTGTGGGTCCCGCCTCGGGTGAGGGGCGGACATTTCCCGCTCTGGCCCCAAAATTCCCACACTCTCCCTCCTCTCGCCGGATTAGTATGCCTTATCCCGCCGCATTTTATGCGGCTGAGCTCCTGAACCAGTCTGCCCGAATTCTCATATTCCAGCTTTTCCCTTTGCGAGGGCTGTACAGAAAGGAAACGGACGGCTGACTGCCGCCGTGGTCAACAGCGGTCATTCCAGCCCTGTCATGTCCACCGGCACACGGGGCGGTGTAGTCTCCCACGGCCGGCACTTAGACCGCTGCAAAGACAGCGCGCAGCGAACTTTTGGTAAGATTTTCTAAAATCATGTGCAAACTGGCAGGCTCATCCCGTAGATCAAAAAGCATAATCGTCATTTTGACTCTTTTCCTTCAGACAAATCCTGGTACAATATAAGAGGATCAATGGACCTAAGAAAATCGACGGCTCCGCCGTCAAGGAAAGGAACGTGTGTGTCATGGCGAGATCCCCAAAAGCGGCCGAGCCCGTAGAGAAAAAAGAAGCCGTCAAAAAGGCGGAGAAGCCCGCCGCTAAAACCCGCAAGCTCCCGGTGAGAAGAAGCGCGGCAAAGAAAACTGCCGCCCCCCAGGTTACCCTGACCCTTCAGTACATGGGAAAGGAGCTCACCCAGGACGATATGGTCGCCGCTGTCAAGTCCCAGTGCGCTCAGCTGGACATCAAGGATCTGAAGCTGTATCTCAAGCCCGAGGACCAGGCCATTTACTTTGTGGTCAACGACAACGAATACAGCGGAAAGGTGGAGCTGTAACGCTTACCCCGCTCCAAAACCAGAGGCCGGGCGCTTTGCAAAGCGCCCGGTCCTTTCTGTGTCAATTTTCGGGGCATACAACCAACTGTGTAGCCCCCCTTGTCTGGCTCTGCTCTCCTGGGAAATCGATAAGATAAAAGAATATGAGATAACACAAAACGAACCCCAGGAAAGGGGCAAAGTACAGTATACAGCCTCAGAGAAATATGGTATGATGGCACAGAAAAGCTGTCCCCGCTGGGGAGAAAAGAGGACCTGCATGTACATCGATCCCACTGTATACACCGGCCGTCCCTCCGACGACCGTATTCCTCAAGAGCTGGCTATTTATGACCAGCTGGACAAGTTGGGCATTTCCTACACTCGGGTGGACCACGACCACGCGGACACCATGGAGGACTGCCGCCAGATTGAGGCCACCCTGGGCGGAAAAATCTGCAAAAATTTATTTCTGTGCAACCGGCAGCAGACGGAGTTTTATCTGCTGATGATGCCGGGGGAGAAGCCCTTCAAAACGAAATATCTGTCCGCCCAGCTGGGGTGCGCCCGGCTGTCCTTTGCCGATGAGAACCATATGCGGGACTACCTGAGCACCATCCCCGGCTCTGTCTCTGCCCTGGAGCTACTCTTTGACACCCAGAATAAGGTGCATCTGGTCATTGACCGGGCTCTCCTCACTGATGAGACCATCAGCGGCCACCCCGGGATCTCCACTTCTACCCTCAATTTGAAGCGGGAGGATCTGCTCCGGTACGTGGAGTCCGTGGGCCATCCTCCCATCTATGTGGATCTGCCTGATCCCAGAGAGACGGGGGAAGCGTAACCATCTGTCCCCTCAAATCCCTGGACACACCGCCGCTCCTCGCTCTCCGGTGCAGGGCTGCGTGCGTAAAAACGGCGAAACGGAGCTGCCCCTGGGGACAGCTCCGTTTTTCTTATCTCGGACTTCTCCGCTTTACCGCCTTCAGCCGGGCCATGGCCCGGGCCAGGGCTGCCTTGGAGTTGTAGTAGTCCCGGACGCTCAGCTTGTGGCGCAGACGCTCCTCCGCCCGCTCCCGGGCGGCCTGAGCCCGGGCCAGATCGATCTCCTCCGGGCGCTCCGCCGCAGACACCAAGATCATCACACGGTCTGGCATGACCTCTGCCAAGCCCTGCCCCACCACTATCTCTGTCCACACCCCCTGGGTACAAAAGCGCAGCTCTCCGGGCACCACAGCGGTGGCAACGGGTTCGTGTCTCGGCTCTACTCCATAGGCTCCATCCAGGGCAGGGAGGACCACCGCCTCCGCCTCCCCCATAAAAAATTGCTTATCCGGAGTTACAATTTCCAGGTGAAATGTCTTTTGAGGACCGGACGGCCCGCCATTCGTCCTCTCTGCCATCTCAGACCACCCCCATGTCCTGGGCTTTTTTGCGCACTTCGTCTACATCGCCGGTCATGCTGAAGGCCGCCTCCGGCAGGTGATCCAGTTCTCCGCCTAAAATCGCCTCAAAGGAGCGGAGAGTATCTTCCAGCTTTACAAATCGACCCTCCAGTCCTGTAAAGGTCTGGGCCACAGAGAGGGGCTGTGAGAAGAACTGCTGCACCCGGCGGGCCCGCTCCACCGCCTGTTTATCGTCCTCGCTGAGCTCTTCCATACCCAAAATTGCGATGATATCCTGGAGCTCCCGATAGCGCTCCAACAGCTCCTGCACCGCCCGGGCGATTTGATAGTGCCGCTCCCCCACCACATCGGGCTCCAGAATCCGGGAGGTGGACTCCAGCGGGTCCACGGCGGGGTAGATGCCCTGCTCCACGATCTTCCGGGACAGCACGGTGGTGGCGTCCAGGTGGGTGAAGGTGGTGGCGGGGGCGGGGTCTGTCAGGTCGTCGGCGGGGACGTATACCGCCTGCACCGAGGTGATGGCCCCGCTCTTGGTAGAGGTGATCCGCTCCTGGAGCGCGCCCATCTCGTTGGCCAGGGTGGGCTGATAACCCACGGCAGAGGGCATCCGGCCCATAAGGGCGGACACCTCGCTGCCCGCCTGGACATAGCGGAAGATGTTGTCGATGAACAGCAGCACGTCCTGGTGCTCCTGGTCCCGGAAG
>CALXGD010000173.1 GCA_944387745.1 uncultured Oscillospiraceae bacterium | reverse complement strand
GAGAAGGGCCGCGCCCAGCAGTCCCCCCACAAGGATGCGGACCAGCGCCCGCTTTTTGTCGTCGATGAACATGGGAATCCCTCCTCTCAAAGTCCAAGGGCCTCTTTGATCTTCTTTACATACCGCCGGGACGCATAGCACACCGTTCCCCCGTCCAGGGTGATCCGGATGGTGCCGGTGAGGGACAGGTCCAGGGCGATGATCTTCCTCAGATTGATGATCTCCGAGTGGGA
This sequence comes from uncultured Oscillospiraceae bacterium, assembly GCA_944387745.1. The sequence continues at coordinate 2,447 of CALXGD010000173.1, read as the reverse complement.
GATACGCACAAAGGCGTGCCGGTCCAGCCTGGCCTCCAGCTCGTAGAGCCGCTCCCGCAGGACATAGCTCCCGCCGGGGGTCTGGACCTTGACCCCCTTCTCCTCCCCATAGCACCGGAGGATGTCCTCTTCGGACAGGGGGACGGCGGCGTCCCCGGCCCAGCCGATGAGGGCGGCGCTCCCCTCCAGCCGGGCGGCCAGGGCCTTCACCTCATCGGTGAGGGCGGGGGCGGTGATGACCGCCGACGGCTCTTTGCAGCTGGGGTCGATGCGGACCTCCACCTTCATGTCCCTCCCTCCTCTCTGGTTTCAATATAGCGGAAGGCGGCCCGCCTGTCCAGCCTTTTTGGACATACGGTTCCTGCGGACGGATATTTGGCCACAAGGCTCTCTGTGCCTTGGCGGTCTGGGACAGACTCTCCCCTCATTTCTTTGGAATCCCGCTTCTACTCTCCCTCTGCGGAGCATACAGTAAAGCTGTAGAAGTTACACAGGATAAGGAGGGACAATATGCGGGACAAGCGCCGCGGCAGAGACCCGCTCCGCCCCGTCCGACGGGGAGTCGGGCTGGCGCTGGCTCTGACCGCCGTATGGGGGCTCAGCCTCACCGCCGATCTGTCTGGAATGTTGGAATCCCTACAGGACTGGGCCTCCAGCTCTCAGGTCGTGATTCGATTGATGGCGGAGGAGCTGGGGCAGCCGCCGCCCCAGACCGCTCTGGCCAGTCTGGACGCCTGGGGACAGCTGTTGGTGGAGCAATCCGCTCTGCTCTCAGCGGGAACAGAGGCAGTTGCAGAACGGCAGATGTCTGGCGAAGCTCCGGAGTCTGACCTCTCCACTGTCATTCCAGAAGCACAGGACAATGACGACCAGGAGGAGCCCCAGCTCCAGCCTCCGGCGGAGCCGGATGATGTGGTGGAGACCACTGGCGTCGGGCAGGAGGGTGGGCAATACCTCAGCCAAAACGGGGTATATCTCTATAATCGCACCGGAATGGAGCTAACGCCCTCCGTCTTTACCGCCGGCTCCGTGTCCCTCACCATGGGGGAGGGGCCGCAGATCCTCATCTTACACAGCCACGGGAGCGAGGCCTACTCCCAAAATGACGGAGACCTGTACCAGGAGAGCGACCCATTCCGTACCACCGACTGCGCCCACAATGTGGTACGGGTGGGGGAGGTCATGGCGGAGGTTTTTCGCGCCCATGGCTTTCAGGTGATTCACGACACATCTCTGTATGATTATCCGGTCTACAGTGGTTCCTATGACCGCTCCCGCGCAGCGGTGGAGGATTGGCTGGAACAATACCCCACCATTCGGGTCATTCTGGACGTTCATCGGGACGCCCTTGTAGATCCGGATGGGGCCATTTACAAGCTAGTTTCCCAGGAAAACGGAAAGAAAGTGGCCCAGGTCATGTTGGTGGTGGGGACGGACAGCGGAGGCACCGAACATCCTCGCTGGCCGGACAATCTGGCTCTGGCAGTCCAGCTCCAGCAGGAGCTGCTGTCTGATTACGTCACTTTGGCGCGCCCTATCGTCCTGCGCGGCAGCAGCTACAACCAGCAGCTCTCCCCCGGCTCTCTGCTGGTGGAGGTGGGGGGCCATGGCAATACCCTCTCCGAGGCCCTGGACGGGGCAAGGCTCTTTGCTGAGAGCGTCAGCCAGGTATTGGAGGGGCTGTGATGGGGGCATAGGAGCGTCCCGCCTGTGCCCCGCTGGTGGGTAGCCGCAAGGGACGCCTCTGCAGAGTTCCGGGATTTAGGGAGAAATACGCAGGGGCGGGAACACCAAAAAATTTGAACTTGGGAACACAAATCGGAATTAGGAATGAACGAAACATACTATACGAGGACTGAGGCTTTAAAGCTCCAGTCCTCGTATTATTATTACTGACAGCGTTGCCCACATCGGCCTATGGAGGCTGGACGGCCTCAGACGGCAGGTGTTGAGACATAAAAAAGCAAGGAGCCGGATGCGGCTCCTTGCTTCCTTATTTATGTGTTAGGGTCCGGCTGCTCAGGGCTTCGGGACCTTCCTATAGCTGCTGGACTTTTCTCTGCGGTGGAAAGAGGCTGTTGGGAAGAATCAGCACTTCTCGAAGATAGTCGCTACGCCCATGCCGCCGCCGATGCACAGAGTGGCCAGCCCCTTCTTGGCCTCGGGCCGCTTTTGCATCTCGTGCAGCAGGGTGACAATGATCCGGGCGCCGGAGCATCCCACAGGATGGCCCAGGGCAATGGCTCCGCCGTTTACGTTAACCTTGCTCATGTCGAAGTGGAGCTCCCGAGCCACGGCGATAGACTGTGCAGCGAAGGCCTCGTTGGCCTCGATCAGGTCCATGTCGTCAATGGTCAGGCCGGCCTTCTCCATGGCCTGGCGGGAGGCGGGCACGGGGCCCACGCCCATGATCTTGGGATCCACGCCGCCCTGGCCGTAGCTGACCA
>CALXGD010000172.1 GCA_944387745.1 uncultured Oscillospiraceae bacterium | reverse complement strand
CGGCCTTGATGGGGTGCTCCTGGGGCAGGGCGTCCACCCAGGGGGGCAGGAACAGGTCCAGCTCCTTCAGGGGGAACTCGTAGAGCACCTGCTTCAAGATACCGTTGATGTCCTCCTCCCTCAGCTCCAGGCAGTTGCAGGCCACACAGGTCACCTGATACCTCTGGGCGATATCCGCCCGGATGCCCCTGGCCCGCTCAGAGTCCGGATAGGCGGAATTGAGCACCACCAGGAAGGGCTTGCCCAGCTCCTTCAGCTCGGAGATCACCCGCTCCTCCGCCTCCAGATAGGCCTCCCGAGGGATGTCGGTGATGGAGCCGTCGGTGGTGACCACAACGGCGATGGTGGAGTGCTCGGAGACCACCTTTCGGGTGCCGATCTCCGCCGCCTCCGCCATGGGAATCTCATGGTCGAACCAGGGGGTGGTCACCATCCGCTGATCCTCCCCCTCCAGCTGCCCCACTGCCCCGTCTACCATGTAGCCCACACAGTCGATGAGCCGCACCTGGAAGGCCCCGCCCCCGTCCATGGAGATGGTCACCGCCTCCTCGGGGACGAATTTGGGCTCCGCCGTCATAATGGTGCGGCCGGAGCCGCTCTGGGGCAGCTCATCTCTGGCCCGCTCCCGGCGGTAGACGTTTTCAATGTTGGGGATCACCAGAGTCTCCATAAACCGCTTGATAAAGGTGGACTTCCCCGTGCGCACCGGCCCCACCACGCCGATGTAGATGTCGCCCTCGGTCCGAAGCGCGATATCCTCGTAGATTTTGCGGTTTTCCACTTGAATTCCTCCTTCGGCGTGCGGGCCGGTCATTTCCGTATACTATATGGGGATAAGCTGTAGGATATGACATGGGAGGAATACTTCCGGAGCAGGATAGAGGAGGGCCCCCGCGCCGACAGACGCCGGCGCGGGGGCCCTCCCCTCTCTCCGCAGCCGCCCCTAGGCCCTGGGGTGGCTCTTGCGGTATACGTCTTTGATCTTTTGATTCAGCAGCCGGGAGTAGACCTGGGTGGAGGAGATGTCCGCATGGCCCAGCATCTCCTGGATAGAGCGCAGGTCCGCCCCGTTTTCCAGCAGGTGGGCGGCAAAGGAGTGGCGCAGGGTGTGGGGGGTGATGTCCTTCTGGATCCCCGCCTTCTCCTGGTAGTACTTGATGAGCTTCCAGAACCCCTGACGGCTCATGCGCTCCCCATTCATGTTCACAAAGAGGGCGGTCTCCTCCGGGGATTCCACCAGCTGGGGCCGCACCTGGCGGAGGTACTCGTTCAGGGCCCGCACCGCGGTGGGGTACAGGGGGATCACCCGCTCCCGCCCCTTGCTGGCGCAGTGAAGCACCCCACCGGACAGGTTCAGGTCATCCACATTTAGGGCGATAAGCTCGCTGACCCGGATGCCGGTGGCATACAGCAGCTCCAGCATGGCCCGGTCTCGGTAGCCCTTCAGGTCGGTGCACTCCGGCTGCTCCAGAAAGAGCTCCACCTCTTTGCCGGTGAGGATCTGGGGCAGCTTGCGCTCTACCTTGGCGGCCGCCACCCCCTTGGCCGGGTTGCGGTCCATGATCCCCAGGGCGATCAGACAGTTATAAAAGGACTTAATGGAGGCGATGGATCTGGTCACCGTAGCCGCAGACTTTCCCTGGCGCGCCAGGGCCGCGGCGTAGTGCTCCACATCCTGGGTCAGGACCTCCTCCAGCTCCGTATCCCGGTCCCCCATGGCCGCCTGAAACTGTCGCATATCCCGAAGATAGGAGCTGACCGTGTTGGCCGACGCCCTCTTCTCCGTTTTTAAGTACTCCTCATAGAGATCCAACAGTTCTGACACGCAGACAACCCCTTCTCCCAAATTCCTTCATCCTACAAACTGGGCGGAGGCCTTCAACAGCGCCGGAGCCGCAATGCACTCCAGCACCACACACACAAAAAGGCACAGCCCATACAGCGCCAGTCTCCCCCAGTAGGCGGAGTTCTGGGGCAGAGCCGCCCGGCTGTCCCACAGCGCCCGGCGCAGCAGGGCATACGCCCCCTCCAGGCACTGGGTTCCAGCCAAAAACAGCACCGGAGCCCAGAGAAAGGCCGGCAGGCCGAATAAGAAAAACGCGCTTGCCATTCCCGCCGGGCCGAAGCACCGACAGAAGGCAGCCACGGAAAAGGAGAATAAAAAACCGCGCGCCAAAAACAGGACGGGAATTCCCGCCGTCCCTACGGCTGTCACCCCCAGGAGGCAGACCCCGAACAGGAAGCGGCCCTGCTCCCACAGCATGGGCCAAAACTCCGCCTGGATCTCGCCCTCCCCGGCGGCCGCCAGGTAGTCCATCAAAAAAGCGGTCAGCTCCCGCTGTCCGTCCCCGGCGATGAGGCCGGCCAGCAGCCCGCCCAGCACACCTCCCAGCAGAAAGGCGCATCCCAGAACAGCCAGAGGACCCAGCTGCCGCAGAGTTAAACCCGGGGCTCGGGCGTCACGTTGGTTCATCGCTGTCACCTCTCCGCTTGCAGTTTATGAGCAGGTGAGAAAAAATAGACGTGACATCGGCGGTTTTTTACCGCCCCGCCCGCTGGGATTATATCCACTATAGCGCGCCGCCGCCGTTCACGCAAGTGTTTTTTCATAATTTCTTAAAATTTCGTCAATTCTTGCAAAATATTATGTAAATTGCGTTATGTGAATTACGGCAACGAAAAAAGAAACGCGCCCCCGGTGGGAGGGCGCGTTTTCCGTGTATTTTGTGGAATTTTCCGCATCTCTTCGCAAAATATAGATTATTCCGGATTCTGGCAGCTTTCGCGCAGATTACAGTCCGTATAATTACCATCTGTATTTGCCCCATCCCCCAGGCCGGCAGAGATGGCCTTTAGGGCGATAGCGCACTCCAGGCGCTTGCGCTCCATTTCGCAGGCAACTTCGTTAGACAGACTTATGTCACCGTTGACCAGCAGGTTGGAGGCGGAGCAGCCGCCGCTGCAGTAAAACCGGGCCCAGCACTTCCGACAGGCGGGGCGGGTATAGATGTTCTGGTCCGCAAACCTTCCGGAGATGTCCATGTCAAAGGAGCCGTCGAACACGTTGCCCATGCGGTACTCCTCCTTCCCCACAAACTGGTGGCAGGGGTAGATGTCCCCGTCGGGGGTGACGGCCACATACTCGCACCCGGCGCCGCAGCCCCGCAGCCGCTTGATGACGCAGGGCCCCT
>CALXGD010000171.1 GCA_944387745.1 uncultured Oscillospiraceae bacterium | reverse complement strand
GATACTGACCCTCCTGCTGCTCCCCTCCTGCGGCGGGATGGAGGAAGGAAACCAGGCGGAGGAGCTGGCCCTGGCCATCCGGCAGGAGTACCTGGCCCTGGAGGGCCTGTCCGCCCGGGCGGAGATCACCGCCGACTACGGCCAGCGGGTGTACGACTTTGTCCTGGACGCCTCGGTCAGCGGGGAGGAGACCGCCCTCACCCTGGTGGAGCCGGAGTGGGCCGCCGGACTCACCGCCCGACTCCAGGGGGAGAATGGGACCCTGGAGTACGACGGCCTGATGGTGGAGACCGGTTCCCTGGACCAGGACGGACTCTCCCCTGTATCCGCCCTGCCACAGCTGCTGGAGGCCGCCCGGTCCGGGTACATGGCCCGGTGCGCCCTGGAGGAGGGGGAGGACGGCCCCACTCTGCGGGTGGACTGCGCCGATCCGGATCAGAAGCCAGGTACGGGCCGGGAAGTTTCCCTCTGGTTTGACCCGGAGACCCACGCCCTGGAGCGGGGGGAGGTCTTGGTGGACGGTTTCCGGGTGATCCAGTGTACCCTCACGGAATTTACCATGGAATAGAGCAAAAAGAAGGAGAAAGACTTGGATACCACGAACATGAGAACCTGGGCGGAGATCGATCTGTCCGCCCTGGAGCACAACTATCGGGCTCTGCGGGCCATGCTGGTCCCCGGCTGCCGCTTCCTGGGCCTGTGCAAGGCCAACGCCTATGGCCACGGGGCGGCGGTGATTGGCAAGAAGCTGGAGGAGCTGGGGGCCGACATGCTGGCGGTGGCCTGTATCAGCGAGGCAGAGGAGTTGCGCCGCAGCGGGGTCACCATCCCCGTCCTGTGTCTGGGGGAGACCCCGGAGGAGTGCTTCCCCCTCCTGCTGGAGTACGGCGTCACGCAGATGGTGGAGGATCTGGAGACGGGGGAGAAGCTGTCCCAGGCCGCCCAGAGGGCGGGAAAGACGCTAAAAATCCATGTGAAGCTGGACACGGGGATGAGCCGTCTGGGCTTTTTCTGGGACCCGGAGCGGGGGGAGGAGACGGCGGAGAAAATCGCCCAGCTGTGCCGTCTCCCCGGCCTGGAGGCGGAGGGGCTGTTCACCCACTTCGCCGATGCCGACGGCAGCGAGGAATATACCATGGACCAGTTCACCAAATTCCTGGACGCGAAAGCTACCCTGGAGAGGCGGGGGATTTCCTTCCCCATCTGCCACTGCGCCTCTAGCGCGGCGGTGCTGAAGTACCCCTGCACCCACCTGGACATGGTGCGGCCGGGACTGGTGCTGTACGGCTATTACCCGGCGGAGGAGCTGCGGGGCCTGGACGGCCCTGGACTGGAGCCGGTGATGACGGTGAAGAGCCGCATCGCCGCCGTGCGGGCTCTGCCCAGAGGGACGTCTGTCAGCTACGGCTGCACCGCCCGGCTGGAGCGGGACTCCCGGCTGGCGGTGGTGCCCATCGGGTATGGGGACGGCTACCCCCGGAGTCTGTCCAACCGGATGGCCATAAAGATCCACGGCACGGAGTGCCCCATTGTGGGCCGGGTGTGCATGGACATGTGCATGGTGGACGTGACGGATCTGCCCGACGTTCAGGCGGGGGACACGGCGGTGGTATACGACGGCCCCCTCCTGGAGCGGGCCGCCCAACTGGCGGGGACCATCCCCTACGAGCTCCTGTGCGCCGTCAGCCCCCGAGTGCCCCGGGTGTATTTGCAGCAGTAGGGGCGGACCTGCCTGTCCGCCTGTGCGGGCTGTGCACCCATCCCGTCGAAGTCACATAGAATGTCCTGGAGCGGCAGGCCGCTGGCCTGTGGCGGGAGACGGGCAGGGAGAATTTTCCGCTCCGGCCGCGTATAATCCCCGCCCACCCGTGGGAAAATCCTAGTACAGCGTTACATAAGACCTCAGCGGCCTCGTAACGCCTACTATTTTCCAGCGGAGTGTGAGTGTGTGTGGACAACAGTGTAAAGCGGGGCGACATTTTTTATGCCGACCTCAGTCCGGTGGTAGGCAGTGAACAGGGGGGCGTGCGCCCGGTGCTCATCGTGCAGAACGACACGGGCAACCGGCACAGTCCCACTGTGATTGCGGCGGCTATCACCTCTCAGACCGGGAAGGCCAGACTTCCCACCCATATTTCTCTCTCGGCGCTGAGCTGCGGACTCCCCAAGGACTCCATCATTCTCCTGGAGCAGATCCGCACATTGGACAAACGCCGCCTTCGGGAGCATATGGGCAGGCTGGACGACAAGGTTATGAAGAAAGTGGATAACGCCATTGCGGTCAGCTTCGGCCTCCACCCGGAGACCATGGTGTGACCGACCTAAGGCGGCCGCCCTTTTGGGGCGGTGTACATAAAGAGAAGCAGGGCTGAGGCCCGAAGGAGGCGTACTTATGAGACGGAAAAACTGGAAGATTCGGCTGGGGGCCCTCATCCTCACAGCGGTGTGTCTGGGGACCGGGGCGGCTCTGGCAGCTGGGGCCGGGGGAGAGGATGATCCCCTGGTCACCCTGAGCTATTTGGACGAGACAGTGCTGCCGAAACTGGTGGCGGACGCGGAGGCCCGGGCGGACGCCCGCCAGGCGGAGCTGCTGGGGCAGCTGGAGCAGGCGATGGCCCAAGGGGGCGGAGCCGGCAGCGGCGCCTCCTATGTGGTGGTGACCCTCAGCCCAGGCCAGAGGCTGAACCTGGACCTGGGCAGCGAAGTGATGCTCCGGGTGGGGAGCGCCACCGCAGGTGCGGTGGTGAATCCGGCTCTGGTAGACATCACCACGGGGGAGAACCTGAACAGTGGGGCGGGCCTGGTACAGAACCACCTGTATCTGGCCACCATGACGGACCACTATGTCACCGCCGGCGGGAGCACCGTGAAGGTACTGGTCCGGGGCGGCTACAGCGTCACATAGCGGAGAAACCGCAGAGCATTACAGACATTCCAACTTCTATTTTATATGCCTAAGCTCAAAAACGATCCTGGTGTCCTGCCCCCCTGGGGGAACAGATAACAGACGATAGACAGCAAAAAGTGAGGCGCAGACCGAGCACGGTCTGCGCCTCATTTTTATTGTTTATCTAAATGTTCCGGTTGGTCCAGGTCCTCTGTGGGCAGCTTGTATCCGATGCCCTTTCGCTCCAAATAGAAGATGGTGGAGTGGAATAGGCAGATAATCAGCCACCCTAGGCCGGTGGCCAGGGCCACCGCGTTGAGGCCGAGGGCGTCTACCAGGGCGTAGGTGCCGATGACCCGGACTGCAATCTGAAGGGTGGTGCCCACAAAGGTGACGTTCATTCGGCCGATACCCCGGTAGTGTCCCACAAAGGAGAAGCCGATAAAGGAGAGGAAGTAGAAGGGACTGATTCCCCGGAGGTAGGAGGCGCCCAAGGCGATGCTCTCTTCTTCCCCCGAGAGGAAGGGGGCCACCAGTCCGTGGCTGGCAAGGGCCATAAGTAGGGAGAAGAGGACGCCCACTGCGGTGACGATGGCCAGGCCCCGGAGGAAGCCCTGTAAGGCCCGGCGGTGCTTTCCCGCCCCCTGGTTCTGGGCTACAAAGATAGCAATGGCCTCGCAGCCGCTGTTGCCGAAGGCCTGGCTGAAGTTTTCAATCCGGGTGGTGGCAGTGAAGGCAGAGATGGCGGCGGTGCTGATGCCGTTGACGGCGCTTTGGACCATGAGCTTGCCCAGGTAGAGACTGGACTGCTGCAGGGCTGCCACCGCCCCGTAGCTGATGGTCAGACGCATGAGAAGGGGGTCCATACGCATGTCGCTGGTGCGGATCATCAGAAAGGGCTGCCTTTTCCGGATGTAGAGGAAGCACAGCAGGGCGGAGAGAAGCTGGGCGCTGGAGGTGGCTAGGGCGGTGCCCCGGATACCCAGATCCATCTGGGCCACCAGGACCCAGGCGACCGCCAGATTGTACACCAGGGAGATCAGCAGAAAGCCAAGGGCGGCCTGGGTGTTGCCGATGGCTCGGAGGGTGGCGGCCAGGTAGTTGTAGGCGAAGGTAAAGACCATGCCGGTGAGAATGATCCGCAGGTAGTCGGTGACATAGTCCATCAGCTCTAGGGGAGTCTGGATCAGCAGGAGCAGGGGGTGCAGAAACAGGAGGGTGAGGGTCACCACCACCAGGACGACACTGCCAATGAGCACGCCGGAGATAAAGAGCTGCTGGCGCAGGCGGGGAAAATTCTGTTCCCCGAAGAAGCGGGCCACCAGCACGGAGGAGCCCATGCAGGCCCCGGTGATGACAAAAATAAAGAGATTCATCACGCTCTCCGCCACCCCGAGGGCGGCGAAGGCGTCTCCGCCGATGTAGTAGGTGACCACCAGGGAGTTGATGATGTTGTAGAGCTGCTGTAGGACGTTGGCCGCCAGCAGAGGGAGGCTGAGGCGGATCAGCTGCCCGGTGATAGAGCCGGAGGTGAGATGAATCTGTCTGTCCACAAAAGGACCCCCCTTGATCAGGATAGCTCTATCATACCTGAAAAAGAGTGATTTGTAAAACAGATATTTTCCGACTCCGCCACCACTGGGGGATGCGCTGGGGAGCGAAGAGAGCCCGCGGCCGTCAGAGGAAATTTGAGGGGGTGACAGGATGCGGCGGAATCTGACGGGGGACAGGCCTATAATAGAGACATCCAGAATTTGGGCGCGCTCCCGGACAAGACGCGGCGGGCCGCCGGGAGGGGGAGAGGCTGTAATGGCAGTCACCTGTATGGAGGAGGGCCGCTGTCTCACGGCGGCGATATCCGGGGAGCTGGACCATCACCGGGCGCGGGAGGTGATGGAAGAGCTGGACCGTCAGATTGACGCCGCCCTGCCCAGAGAGCTGAGGCTGGACCTGTCCGGGCTGACGTTTACAGACAGCTCTGGGATTGCCGTTTTGCTGCGCACCTATCAGCGGATGCGGCAGATCCAGGGGAGTATGGCGGTGCTCCATGTGCCGGATCAAGCCCGCCGGGTGTTTCAGGCCGCCGGACTGGAGAAGCTGGTGTGCTTTCAGTAGCTGTCAGGGAGGAAGGTACATATGAATCTGGAAAACTATGCTGTTTTGGAATTTCCAAGCTGTTCCGCCAACGAGGGCTTTGCCCGGGCCGCTGCCGCCTGCTTTGCAGCCCAGCTGGACCCCACCCTGGAGGAGGTCAACGACATTAAAACAGCGGTGAGCGAAGCCGTCACAAACGCAATTATACATGGATACCCGGACCGGATCGGCAAAATTGTGATGAAGCTGCGCCGCCGGGAGCACCAGGTGCTGGAAATTGTGGTGCGGGACTGGGGGGTGGGCATCGCCGACGTGGAGCAGGCCAGGACCCCTCTTTTTACCACCGGCAGTGAGGAGCGCTCCGGCATGGGCTTTACCATTATGGAGAGCTTCATGGACTCCCTGAAGGTGCGCTCTGCCCCCGGGTGCGGCACCACAGTGACCATGCGGCGGCAGATCTCCAGGCGGGTGCCGGGATGAATGGGACGCCCACGGCTCCGGAGCTTCTGGAGGCCGCCCGGCGGGGGGACAATCGGGCCTGTGAGCAGGTGCTGGAGGAGAACAACGGCCTGATCTGGGCCGTGGTGCGGCGATACTACGGCCGGGGGGTGGAGCCGGAGGATTTATATCAGCTGGGCTGCCTGGGCTTTCTCAAGGCGGTGCGGGGATATGACCCCGCCTATGGCACCCAGTTTTCCACCTATGCGGTGCCCAAGATCGCTGGGGAGATCCGGCGGTTCCTCCGGGACGACGGGGCGGTAAAGGTGAGCCGCAGCCTGAAGGAGCGGGGACTCTCTATCCGGGGGGCAAGGAGTAGGCTCTGGGGGGAGCTGGGGCGGGAGCCCGCGCTGTCGGAGCTCTCCCAGGCCACCGGCCTCACCCCCGAGGAGATCGCCGCCGCTGAGACGGCGACTGAGCCGGTGATCTCCCTACAGACAGAGACGGGGGAGGGGGGGCTGACCCTGGAGGGGATGCTCTCCAGCGGCGGTATGGAGGAGGGGCTGGTGTAGCGCCTGGCCCTTCAGTCCGCACTGGAGGAGCTCCCGGAGCGGGAGCGGCAGGTGCTGCTGCTGCGCTATTACCGGGGCCTTACCCAGGCGCGGGCCGCAGAGGTCCTGGGCGTGTCCCAGGTGCAGATCTCCCGCCTGGAGCGGCGGGCGGTGGAGCGCCTGCGCCAAATCCTGATGCCGCCGGAATAAAAAAGCAAACCGCCTTCCCCTGGCGGAGGGAAGGCGGTTAAAACCCGGGCGTGGAGGACAACTCTGCGGTTGGAGAGAGAAAACCGCAATGTAACACGCCGCGGAGGACAGGGACGACTGAATACACAAGTTCAGGCGCCCGATGAAGCGAAATAGGGGAGCAGCGACTCTGGACAGCGGATGTGATAGAACAGCATCCCCAGCATATGGGGCTGATTGCCCTCTGAGCGGATGCCCAGCACCGCGTCGGAGCGGCTTTTTCGGCCCTCTCGGCCCACAGCGTCGCCGAAGCACAGATTGCCGCAGTCGTGGTCCTGGTGCTCGACTGCCACCCGCATTCCCCGGCCCAGGGGGAGATACATCACGTCGTCCTTCACTAAGGCGATGACCCGCAGGTTGGTGATGGCGTACAAGGTATTTTTCTCCAAGCACAGCTTATCCAGCAGGGGGCGGACAGAGAGCATGACGGGCAGGAAGGCCGCAACCACCGCCACAATCAGCCAATCGGCGCCGCTGTGCTGGACCGCGGCTATATAGAGCAGCGCCCCCAGGAGCACAAGGGCGGAGAGAAGCCAGGTGAGGAAGATGGAGCGTCGTTCTGGGCAATCCATCAGCTTGAAGGGGGAGGGGCGGCCGGTCCAGCGGACCTCCTCGCCGCAAATCAGAGCTTCCCGCAGACGCTGTTCCATAAAAAAACCTCCCTGTCTCCGGTCAGATGTCCTGACTCTATTATAGCAGGAAGAAAATTAACGGGCTGTAAATGAGAAAAATGAAAGCGCTAAAGATGCGTTAAGGGGGCCGCCCGCAGGGGCGGCCCTTTTCTGTGTGTCAGACAATCTGGGGGGAGTTACCGATTTTCCTCCTCGGTGAGCTCCCGCAGGTCGGGAGGGGTGACCGGGGCGTCGTGCTGGATGGGGTCGAAGTAGTCCCGATCGGCCAGGGTGGGCTTCCGGCGGCGGAAGATGTCGATGATCAGAGGGTAGAGGACGATGGCCACCAGTCCGCCGGAGAAGCCGTTGTTGTACAGATTCATCCCCGCCACCGGCGTGCCGGTGTACAGCACCACCGAGGAGTGGAGAAATCCCGCCAGCACGCCGAAGGGCCAGCCGAAGTATCCGGAAATGGGGGCCAGGGTGGTGCAGAACAGGCAGGCCAGCTGCACTGCGGAGTCGTTCAGGGACCAGTGCATCACGAAGCTGCCCAGGAGCACGCCGGCCATCACCGGGATGATGTTGAAGGCGTGCTTGCCGAAGGCGGAGAAGCCCATAATGGTTAAGATTCCCCCCACTGTGGGACCGTTCAGGTCGCCGCCGGCGCAGAGGATAAAGGCGATGCCGATGAGTCCGTTCATCCCCGTGTTCATCAGCACGGGGCCGGGGCCGAACATGCGCAGATAGTCGCTGGGGGCCCGGCCGCTGGTGAGGAGCAGCCGGCGGTATCCGGCCCAGGAGGCCCACGGAGGATTTCCTGTGCACAGCAGGCCCATGAGGAACAGAACGGCGCACAAAATACTCAGAGAGAGGCCAAAGAGAAGGTTATAGCCCTCCGCCCAGTGGTAGCGGGTGGCCGGAGTGGCTCCCAGGGAGTTCATAAGGGGGACCAGAATGAATGCGGTCACGCCGCAGGCAAAGCCCATGTTGTACAGATTCATTCCGTTTTGAATCTTATAGGTATATGCGGACAGAGGCGGCATGATATAGCCGATGAGCAGTCCCGTGAGACAGCCGGAGAGGGGCGTCCCCCAGCCGTTGTCCAGGGCAATATAGCTGACCACAGGGGCCAGAGCGGTGGACATCAGCCCCACGGAGGTGTACCGGCCGAAGGGCTCCCTCCGGGACTTGGCGTACAGCCAGGAGCCCGCCAGAATGGGCCAGATGTTCACGAAGTTTTTTCCAAAGAGGGAGAAGCCGGACATGAGTCCGATGACCACCAGGGAGAAGCCGTTGAGGGGCTCCCGAGCCATGCGGAGACAGAGAATAGAGATGGCAGTGACCAGGGCGGAATTGACAAGAGCGGCCCCTGGTCCGGCAATGAGGACATAGTCGGTGATCAGAGCGTCCTCTGTGAGGACGATGATGCGCAGGCCGCGCAAAATACCGGCGGGGGTGTCCAGGCACAGGCCGAACAGTGCCAGCGCGGCGGTGTAAATCCAGAGAATGGGATACATGCGGTCATATCGCCTGGATTCCGGGGAAGCGCTCATAGGGGTCCCTCCTTATTTCTCAAATTCCAAGGGCTCTGTGCGGCGGCAGCTCTCGAAAAATGGACCTGGCGCTGCGGGGCTGAAAAGGCCTGCGGTCAGAGAAGTGGCGGGGCGGAGAGCGCCTGGAAAAACTCCTGTGTCTCCTGGGCGTTGCGGCGGATCTCCTCTGAAAGGGCCTGGAGGGAGGGGAACTTCCGCTCCCCCCGGATGCGGTGATAGAACTCCATCCGCAGCTCCTGACCGTACAGATCCCCAGAGAAGTCCAGGATGAAGCCCTCCACCGTCACCCGGCCGTCGTTGTCCTTTACTGTGGGGCGCACCCCCACGTTGGTGACGGCGATATACCGCTGTCCGGCCACCGCTACCTGAGTGGCGTACACCCCGTAGGCTGGGACGATCACCGGTGCGGGAATCTGCAGGTTCACTGTGGGGAAGCCCAGGGAGGAGCTGCCGATCTTCTTCCCGTGGGTTACCCGGTTGGTGAGCACGTGGGGATGGCCCAAAAACTCCACCGCCCGGTCCATCTCCCCCTGGGCGATCAGGGTGCGGATGTAGGTGGAGGACACAGTGATGTCCTCCAGCTCCACCTTGCCGATGATGTCACAGCCGATGCCCAGCTGGGCGCAGACCTCCTGGAGCCGCTGGGGATTTCCCTTGCCCATGTAGCCGAAGTGGAAGTCGTGGCCGGCCACCACGTGGACGACTCCCAGCTCCTTGGCCAGGTACTGGGTGATAAAGTCCCTCCAGTCCATGCGCATCATGCCGTCGAAGCTGGAGACAATGACCTCCTGAATTCCGTAATAGGTGCGCATGAGCCAGACCCGGTCCTCCACCGAGCTGAGCAGGGGGACCACCTGGCCGGTAATGGCGGCAGTGGGGCTGCGGTCGAAGGTGAAGGCGGAGGCGGTGGCCCCCAGTTCCTTGGCTTTTTCGGTTACCCGCCGCAGCAGGGCCCCGTGGCCCCGGTGGACTCCGTCGAAGAAGCCCAGGGCGATGACCCGTTTTGTCTTGTTCACTGTGACTGTCTCTCCTTTTGTGTTGGGGGATCAAAAAAACTCTTGACGGTGGACAGCCGCCCCTGCCGGACCTGGCTCAGAGCCAGAAAATCCCCCTGAACCCCATACACCCGATAGATGCCGTCTGGGGTGTTGAGGATGGGAAAGGACACCCCGTTACGCACCTTCCGCTCCCCCTCTGGGTCGAGGGAAAGGGAGAGGTGGCGGGAGAAGCAGGCGTCCGCCGGCAGCAGTAGAGCAGTTGGTTCCGGACTGTCCAAAACCTCCTTCAGGGGGTGGGCCTGCTCCAGGGAGAAGCCGGCGGCCATAGTCCGCCGCAGGGAGAACATGGTTCCCCCGCACCCCAGTGCCCGGCCCACGTCATGGCACAGAGTGCGCACATAGGTGCCCTTGGAGCAGCGCACCCGCAGGAGAAAGTCAGTCTCGCTGCGCTGTTCCTCCACAGTCAGGGAGTAGATGGTGATGGAGCGGGGGGGCCGCTCCACCTCCTTGCCCTTCCGGGCCAGCTCATAGAGCTTTTTACCCTGAATTTTAATGGCGGAGTACATGGGGGGCACCTGCTGGATGGCGCCCCGGAAATGGTCCAGAACGGCCTCCAGCTCCTGCCGGGAGACTGAGACCGGGCAGGTCTCCAGTGTCTCCCCGGTTGTGTCCTGAGTGTTGGTGATGACGCCCAGCCGCAGTCCGGCCAGATACGCCTTGTCCCCCTCGCTGGCGAACTCCACCGCCCGGGTGGCACGGCCCACAAATACGGGCAGCACCCCCGTGGCCATGGGGTCCAGCGTCCCCCCGTGGCCGATGCGCTTCTCGTGAAAAACGCCCCGCAGCTTGGCGCACACGTCCTGCGACGTCCATCCCTGTGGCTTATCGATAATGAGGATTCCGTTTGCCATAAGACCTCCCAGGGATTATCTGTTTTGGCCCTGCACCTGCCGGACAGCGGCCATGAGGACCTCCTTGGTGTGTGGGATGTCCCCCTCTACTGTGGCCCCGGCGGCGGCGGCGTGGCCGCCGCCCCCCAGCAGGGCGCACACGGCGCTGGCGTTCAAATTGTCCGGCTGGGTGCGCAGGGAGATCTTGCATATTCCGGGCTTCAACTCCCGGATGGTGACGCCAGTCTTGACCCCCTCCACCTGGCCCACAAAGGCGGCGATGTCCTCAATGTCCC
>CALXGD010000170.1 GCA_944387745.1 uncultured Oscillospiraceae bacterium | reverse complement strand
CATTCCGAACACGGAAGTTAAGCTCGCTTCTGCCGAAAATACTTGCCTGGAGACGGGCCGGGAACATAGGTAGTGCCAACACAATAGGAAACAGGACAGTCACAAATGACTGTCCTGTTTTTGTTTTCTCCCAATTCCCTTTTGTGTGCCTGTCCAAATCAAAGGGGGAGGGCACAGAGGAAGTAGAATTTTCGCTAAGATATTCCTATTGTGTCGAATGACAAGGTTTGCTATAATAATTTTATTACGGTTAACCATATGAAATTTTTCTAACACAGCGGAAGGGAGATTTGATACTGATGAAATTTCAAAAGCTCGGGAGCTGTATTGCAGCGCTGGCTTTTATTGCGACAGCGGGACTTCAGCCGGCAGCGGCCGCCTCCCCGTATCGGCTGGAGGTCCCTGAAAACTATCAGAATGAATTTACTGACGTTCAAACAAGCGACTGGTTTTATCCCTATCTTGCAGTGCTGAACAGCCGAGGCATGATCAGCGGCTATGGAGACGGCCGGATTGGGCCGAAGGACGCTCTGACTTCTGGCGCAGCCCTGGTGATGGTGCTGAAGGCGGCCGGGTGTGGCACGCTGGCACCCACAGGAGAGCACTGGGCCAGCGGCTATGCGGACTATGCTGTGGAGCAGGGCTTCCTGACTTGGGAGGAGATTGGCGATCTGGATGCACCCATGCCCCGTGTGAAAGTTGCGGAGCTGGCGGCAAAAGCTCTGGAACTGGAGCCCTCTGGGGAGGCATCCCCTTTTGCAGATGTGGATAACGGATATCTCACCGCCCTGTATGACTTGGGGATCATCAGCGGCAGCACCGATGAAAGCGGTGAGCTGGTGTTTTTGCCAAATCAAACCATTACCCGAGCGGAGATCAGCGTCATTGTCTGGCAGGTGGACCGGGTCCATACATATGGAAAGCAGATCCTCTTCCAAAATGCGTATTACAATATTTTAGAGGATGTTCCGGCGAATATGTATCGTTCAGAGGGATTTTCCCGGGACCAAGACGGATATATGACCTATGACGGGGAGGATGTTGTCACCACATTGGGAGTGGATGTCTCCGTCCACCAGGGTGAGATTGACTGGCAGCAGGTTGCGGACGCGGGTATTGAATTTGCGATGATCCGCATTGGATACCGCGGCTATGGCTTAGAGGGAAACATGCGGGGAGACGTTCAATTTGAGAACAATATCCAAGGGGCGCTGGAGGCTGGCCTGGATGTGGGCGTCTACTATTTCTCCCAGGCGGTCACTGTGGAGGAGGCCCGGGAGGAGGCCGCCTATGTGATAGAGCATCTGGAGCCCTATGCAGACCAAGTGACCTATCCGGTGGTCTTTGACTGGGAGCGCCAGAACTATGAGGGCTCCCGCACAAAGACAGTTCCAGACACAGAACTGCTGTGTGCCATGGCCAATGCCTTTTGTGAGGACATTGAGGATGCGGGCTATGACGCCATGATCTACTTCTATCAGAACTTGGCCTATAGCAGTTTGGACCTGAGCCAGCTCACCGATTACCCCTTCTGGCTGGCACAGTATACGAATTATCCCTCCTTTTACTATGACTTTGACATGTGGCAGTACACCTCAGAGGGTGAAGTGCCAGGAATTGAGGGCGACGTGGACCTGAATCTGCGCTTTTTCCGAGACGGGGAGACGCCGCCGGAGCGCCCGGAACGGACCGAAGATCCGGAGGAGACGCAGGAGGACCAGCAGCCCTCTCAGGACATCCCGAAGGACGATTTGGAAGGGGAGCCGGACCAGTCTGCACAGGACAAGGACCAGCAGACGGAAGAGGCCCCGGAGGACGCAATCAGCCAAGACGTCAGCGCACCGTGAAAAATTTGCAGCGCCTGCCAGTTGCAGGCGCTGTTTTTTGCAGCAGGAGGAGACAGACAGGCCGAGTTAGAAAAGCTACATAAAATACTTGACTTTTTGGGAGCCTTATAGTATAGTTTAAATATATTAATGAGAATAATTCTTGATAGTAGAAAAAATTTCTTCACATAATAAGGAGGGTATCTCAATGAACCGCAAGGCATTCAACCGCATCAACTATGGCCTGTTCCTGGTGGGCGCCGTTTTGGACGGGAAATACCAGGGGTGCGTGGTCAACTCCCTACACCAGATCACCTCCAGCAACCCGGCTAAATTTTCCCTGAGCTTGAACAAGAGCAACGAGACCTACAAGGCGGTGGAGACCGCGGGCAGCTTTGCCGCCACCGTCCTGGCACGGGATACCCCCAAGGAGTTCATTGACCTGTTCGGATATAAGTCCGGCCGGGTGGTGGACAAGTTCGAGGGCCTTCAGGTGGAGACCGACGGGGCGGGCAACCCCTATGTGAAAGACCACGCCCTGGTCCGGATCAGTGGCAAGATTGTGGACAAGCTGGACCTGGGCAGCTTTATGCTCTATGTCTGCGAGGCCACGGAGGCGGAGGTGCTGGGAGAGGGTCCCGCTCTCACCCTGGACGACTACCGGGGCAGCGGCGGCGCCACCCCTGCGACGGCCACGGTGGTCCGGACTGTGGAGGCGGTGGCCTGGCGGTGCACTGTCTGCGGCTATATCGCCGAGCGGGACACCTTGCCCGACGACTACCGGTGCCCCATCTGCCGTGCTCCCAGGGAAAAATTTGTGAAGCTGTAACTCCAAATTTGCTGAATCCCCAGGGTTTCTGCCCTGGGGATTTTTGTATGGGCCGGACGGGGGTGAAATCGGCCCCCGCAAGGGACGCGGATGGGTAGGGAGAGTCTTGCCCCCGCCTCCATCCCTGAGTTGCAGCCCTCTCTCCGCTTGGGTAAATTTTAGGCGGGTGGAACGCACCCCGCCAAGCACCCTCAAAAAAGTTTTCCAATCCTGTCAGATATCTCCCGTCCCATTCGTATTCTAAGTGAAAGCGCTTTTCAAGAAAACATCCGCGAGAGGGTGAGACGCATGAGACAACCAATGGACCGGGCTGAGGCGGAGCGACTGGTAGAGAACTACTCCGACCTGATCCTGCGTCTGAGCTATACCTATTTGAAAAGCACCGAGGACGCCAAGGACATCTGCCAGACAGTCTTTCTGAAGCTGCTGGAGAAGCCACAGGCGTTTGACTCCCCGGAGCACGAGCGGGCCTGGATCATCCGCACCGCCATCAACCAGTGCAAAGATCTGCTGAAAAGTCACTGGAGGAGAACCACAGTGGACCTGGAGGCCGCCCGGACGGTCCCCGCCCCGGAGGCGGAGGAGGGGAGCCTGCTGGCGGCAGTGGAGCTGCTGCCCCCCAAGTACCGGGCGGTGATCTACCTCTACTACTACGAGGGGTACTCCGCCAAGGAGATCGCCCAGCTGATGGGGGAGACCCCCGCCGCTGTGGCCACGCAGCTCAGCCGGGGGCGTGAGAAGCTGCGCACACATCTAGAACAGGAGGGATTTGCATGAAAACCTATCGTCAGTCTATGGACGAACTTCGCTTTTCCGATCAGGAGAAACAGGAGCTGGTGGACCGCCTGATGGCCGGAGAGATGAGAAAATCCGGCAAGGTCCGCTCCCTCCGCCGTACCGTGGCCGTGGGGGCGGCGGCCGCCCTGCTGATGACCATGGGGGTGGGGGCGGCTGTGGTCCTCACCCCGGCGGGGGAGGTGTTCGCCTCGGTGCTGGGGGGCTCCCCAGCCCAGACGGAGATTGTGGACCAGATGGGGATGCCCGTAGGGGCCAGCGACACCGACGGGGGCGTGACCATCACCGCCGACGCCATCATCGGGGACACCTACAGCTATGCCGTGGTGTACTCCATCGCCCGGGACGACGGCCAGCCCCTGGCGGAGGACCTGACCCCGCTGGAGGGGACGGATGGCACTCTGCCCCTGACCTTTGACCAGTCCGACA
>CALXGD010000169.1 GCA_944387745.1 uncultured Oscillospiraceae bacterium | reverse complement strand
CCAGCATATAGCCGTAGGATTCCTCGTAGGAGAAGATGACCTTCCCCTCGCCGGCCCCCTCCAGCTTGTCCTTCTTCTCAGCCAGGAACTTGAAGCCGGTGAAGGTGTCATAGCACTGCAGGCCATTCACCTC
Organism: uncultured Oscillospiraceae bacterium; assembly: GCA_944387745.1. Next base: position 7,585 of record CALXGD010000169.1, on the reverse strand, counting down.
GGCCACCTTCCGGGCCATCTCGGTGGTGACGATGGTCTTGAGGGCCACGGGCTTCTCAGGCATCTTGCCGGTGCGGCGCTTGGCCCCGATCAGGTAGTCCAGCAGCAGCACGCCGGTCTGGTTGCCGGAGATGACCACGAAGTCGTCGTCCTTGGTGCGGACCATAATACCCACCCGGTCGGCGTCTGGATCAGAGCCCAGGATGAAGTCGGCGTTGTTCTTCTTGGCCAGGTCCACCGCCAGATAGAAGCCCTCGGGGTTCTCCGGGTTGGGGGAGACCACTGTGGGGAAGTTGCCGTCAATGACCATCTGCTCAGGGACGCAGATCACGTGCTTCATGCCCAGGCGGCGCAGGGCCTCGGGGATGAGCTTGTAGCCGGTGCCGTGGAAGGGTGTGTACACCATGGTGAAGGTGTCGGCCATCTTCTCCACCACCGCCTTGTCGTTCACCTGCTCCATCACGTTAGCCAGAAACTTTTCGTCGGTCTCTGCTCCGAGAATCGTAATCAGCCCCTTGGACACTGCCTCGTCATAGTCCATGGTCTTGACGCAGTCGAACACGTCCAGTTCCCGCATCTTCTTGGCTACCTCGTCGGCGTGCTTGGGGGGCAGCTGGGCCCCGTCCTCCCAGTACACCTTATAGCCGTTGTACTCCTTGGGATTGTGGCTGGCGGTGACGTTGATGCCGGCGATACAGTGGTATTCCCGCACGGCGAAGGACAGCTCCGGGGTGGGGCGCAGGGACTCAAACAGTCGGGCGGGGATGCCGTTGGCGGCCATGACGCAGGCGGCCTCTCTGGCAAAGACGTCGGAGTTGTTCCGACAGTCGAAGCATACGGCCACCCCCCGGGCGGCGGCCTCGGGGCCCTCCTCCAGGATCACTTGAGCGAAGGCCTGGGTGGCGTGGCGGACCACGTGGACGTTCATCCGGTACAGGCCCACTCCCATAGTGCCCCGCAGGCCGGCGGTGCCGAAGGAGAGCTGGTCAAAAAAACGGCTCTCAATCTCTTTTTCATCACCGCGGATGGCCTCTAATTCTGCTTTTTCTGCAGGGGAGAGGGAGGGACTGTGCAGCCATTTTTCATAGTTTTCCAAGTATGACATTGTGACGACCTCCTAAATGTGACAAACTGAAGCAGAAATTCTGATGGGGTAAGTGTACCACAGAAACGAAAAAATTTCCAGCAGATTTCCGTCATTTTTACGAAAAATGAAAGTGCGTGGGCGGAATATAATTCTGAAGAAAGTAGGCTATATAGGCGCGTCGCAAGAGAGCAAAAATCCATTCCTTGCCTTCAATTTTCTGCATATTTTTCCAGACATTTTTGCCATTCGGAAGCAGGGCACCCCGAACGATTTTGCTCAGAGGTGTAAAATATGGTTGGGTATGATGCACACAGCTATTTTAGCGGTGATTTCCTCTTTTCAAAGGAGAGAGAACATGCTATACTTATTCATTAAGCAAATCCGCGGCAGAAGGAGGGGAGCGCTGTGGAGCAGGTTCATCACAGCGACGAAATTTTAGCGACAGCTCCCATTGGAAAGCTGATGCTGAAGCTGGCGGTTCCATCAGTGGCGGCTCAGTTCATCAACATGCGGTACAACATTGTGGATCGGAGTTACATGGGCCACATCCCTGAGGTGGGAGATGTGGCTCTGACCGGGGTGGGAGTCACCTTCCCCATCATTACGCTGGTTTCTGCCTTTGCCGCATTTGCGGGACAGGGGGGCGCACCGCTGGCGGCCATTCAGCTGGGAGCGGGCCGGCGGGTGGAGGCCCAACGGATTTTAGGGAACTCCATGACCCTGCTGTTGATTGCTGCGGCTGCCCTGACGGTGGGCTTCAGTATTTTGAAGGAGCCGGTTTTGTACGCCTTCGGCGCGTCAAACGCCACTATTGGGTATGCGAAGGAGTATATTGGAATTTATCTGCTGGGAACCGTATTTGTCCAGCTGGCCCTGGGGCTGAATCCCTATATCAGCGCCCAGGGGAAGGCGCTAACGGCAATGCTCAGTGTACTGATCGGCGCCGTTTTGAACATTCTCCTGGACCCTATTTTCATCTTTGTCCTGGGGATGGGGGTAAAGGGCGCGGCTCTGGCGACAATCCTCTCTCAAGCGGTGAGCGCGGCGTGGGTGGTGCTGTTTTTATGCAGCAGACGCAGCAGCCTGCGGCTGCACTGGGTCTTCCTTCGGCCTAAAAAGCGGATTATCGGCCGGATCTCAGGAATGGGAATTGCTCCCTTCATTATGCAGTCCACCGAGAGCCTGGTGACTGTTGTGCTGAACACTGGGATGCAGGCCTACGGAGGAGATCTCTATGTGGGATCTATCACCATCATGCAGTCAATCATGCAAATGATTACCATGCCGGTGCAGGGCATCACCCACGGCACTCAGCCTCTGATGAGCTATAACTATGGGGCGAGAAACTATCTGCGGGTGCGTCAGACCTTTAAGCGGCTGCTGACCGTGACTTTGACGGTGACCTGTTCCGCTTTCCTGGTGGTGGCCCTTGTCCCTGGCCTGCTGGCTCGGATCTTCACGCCGCAGCCGGAATTGATCCAGTTGGTGTCTAGGGTGATGCCCCTGTTTTTTGGCGGCATTTGGGCATTCGGGGCCCAGATGGCCTGCCAGACAACCTTTATGGCCCTGGGACAGGCGCGGACAAGTTTGTTTTTGGCCTTGCTGAGGAAGGTGATTCTTCTGGTGCCCCTGGCGCTGATTTTGCCCAGAGTGACTGGCAGTGTCTATGGAATCTATGCCGCTGAGCCCATCGCCGATTTTTTGGCCAGCGCCACCACTTTGACGCTGTTCCTGTCCCGCAGAAAGAAGCTGCTTCCCATAGAAAGGTGAGCCTTACACCCCGCTGTTTTCGGTATTGCTCCAGTCGTCATTTTTATAGGGACTCCCCCTCAGTGAGCGGAAAATTGTTTGATGGAGGCCGGGGCCGATTTCTTTGCCTGTGTCCGTCTGCGGAGAGAAATTGGTGGTGCCGCTGAATAAGGATGGCTGCTACAAGACGCCGTAAGCCCCGCCGCAGAAAATTTGCGGCGGGGCTTACAGTTCAGTTCATTTTCTAGGTCTCTTCCCCCAGCGTTTGAATCAACAAATTTCGCAGAGAGACTGCGGTCTGCCGATTCATCACAAGGGAGGCGATCAGATCGGCGGCGGGAGTGGCCACATTTTCCAGGCCGTTGGGAGTGACAGTTACATTGTTTTCCATGTACTTGTGGGAGGCGTCCAGAGTGATCTCCAGAACCGTCCCGCTGTGACTGACCACCTTGCGCAGTGCAAAGGTGTTTACATATTCCGGTTTCATCGCAGGCTATTCTCCTTTTTGACCCATACAGAGGGCTGTATATTCCACCGCACTGAGAGGCGGCGGCAAAATAATTTTAATGCGGGAATGTTCTGGCAAGCTGAAAGCTCCGAAACTGATGCTAAAAGCCGGCTACCCCCTCAGCCAGAGGCCGGCCATCCAAAACAGCTTCTGCCAGCTTGTCTCCCTGGTAACACAGCTTTAGAGAGAAGAAGGGCTGTTCCTCCCGGTCAATCAGGCGCAGAAAAATGGCGTCGCCCTCCCAGTGGGGGAGCTGAAGCAGCCTGGCCTTTGGGATCCACTCCAAAACGCCCTCGTCGCACTCTTTCAGCGAGCCAGCAAAGCCGTCTGCAGTAAATAGGTGCATATACTCAGTTGGCCACTGGTCGGAGACGAAGGTGACCAGGCCTCGGTAGCGGTAGTGGGTCAGAGTGAGGCCGGTCTCCTCTCTCACTTCCCGCAAAAGGCAGTCCTCAGGACTATCCTTGTCCTCGAACTTGCCGCCGATCCCAATCCACTTGTCGTGATTCAAGTCATTCCGCTTCTTGATCCGGTGGAGCATCAGATATTCGTCTCCACGCTGTATGTAGCACAGGGTGGTGTTAATCATTGTCCATCCTCCCAGGTAAATCCTAATTTGGCGGCCACCCGGTCGTACAAGGGCGTGGGGACGCCGTATTGGCGACCGAGCCGCACAACTTCAAAGATCAGACCGTCTGTCTCAGAGGGCTTGCCGGCGTCCAGATCCCGCTTCAGAGAGGTGGAGGCGTCTGGGTCCAAGGCATCTAAAATGGCCAGGTTGCGGGAGACAGGGTCCTCTGGGAAGGGAAACCCCATGGCATCAGCCAGGGCGCTGACCTCTTCAATCAGGGCGGTGAAGTCGCTCCTTGACTGGCCGGGGGTCTGCATTCCGGCCGCTTTCTGATTGTGATAGATGCCGCAGGCGGCCATGGGTGAGACATAGGAAAATTTCAGAAGGGCGTCCCTCTGAATTTGAGGGGACAGCTCCCCCTGGATGCCGCACTCTCTCAGGTCGCGCTGGATTTGCTCCAGCTCCGGGCGGTATTCCTCAGGGCTCCGCACCCCAAAGATCACCCGGAAAATGTCGCCGCTCATGTGAATGACGCCAGGGGCTTTGATCTCTGAGGCAATATAAATGCACCCATCTGTGACCAGGGCGGGGGTAAGCTCAGGCTGAAGCTTTCCTCCGGTGCCGTAGATATTCAGCAGCGGGACGACGATGGTGTGGGCGTCACACAGCCGCTTTAGAGTGGGAAGTGTGCCCGCAAGAGAATAGCCCTTGACACAGACAAAGATGACGTCGGGCTTCTCCAGCGTGTGTTCCTGGTCGGCCGTTTGGACGGGAATGGCAAAGGTGCCGTGCCCAGTCTCCAAAACCAGGCCCTGCCTCTGGATCGCGTTTAAGTGAGCGCCTCGGGCGATCAGTGACACCTCTTTGCCGCCCATGGAGAGAAAGGCGGCGAGGCAGCCGCCGGTGCCTCCTCCGCCGTAAACCAGATATTTCATGGCAGCAGCTCCTTTAAGACTTTTATGACTACCAGTATAGCACGGGGAAACAGGGGGCGCAATCCCTTTGCGGTGCCCCGGATGCGCAGTTTGGGACGGTCAGGGGAGGTCCTGTGCGGGAGAGACGCATACAAGAAAATTGGCTTGCTCTTTGGTGGAACATCCAGTACAATAAAATTATCTGATTGCGGTCAAGGGGGGAGCGGCGGTGGAAAAGGGTGTGCTTGTGTGGGCTGCCGGCTATTTGCTGCTGATCAATCTGGTGGCCTTCCTGCTGATGGGACTGGATAAGCGCCGAGCGCGCCGGAACCGGTGGCGCATCTCGGAAAAAACGCTGTTCCTGTCCGCCGTCCTAGGCGGGAGCGCGGGGGCCCTGGTCGGAATGTACCTGTTCCATCACAAGACCCGGCACTGGTACTTCCGATATGGGCTGCCCGCGCTTTTGGCCCTTCAGATTTTGTGTTTCCTTTGGGCGGCGCGGCGGTTTGGATTTTGAAAAATGACAAATAAGGCTGAAAACTACTTGTCTTTTTTGTGGATTCTGCTATACTAAAGCATATCACCCAGTGGAGCAGGTTCTCCCTGTTCCCTGAAAGGAGATTATTTTATGTATGACGCCCGATTCAGCGGAATTTTACTGGCCGTCTCCTCGCTGCCGGGGCCGTATGGCGTCGGGTCGCTGGGGGCGCCCGCCCGCCGATTTGTGGATTTTTTGGCCGAGTCTGGCCAGACATATTGGCAGATTCTCCCCCTGGTCCCATCGGGGCACGGCAACTCCCCGTACATGTCCCCCTCCGCCTTTGCCGGGAACCCATTTTTCATTGAGCTGGACGAGTTGGCGTCAGAGGGGCTGCTGACCCCGCAGGAGCTGCAGACCGCCCACCGGAACACACCAGACCGGGTGGATTACGCGTTCCTTCAGGAGACGCGCCTGGACCTGCTGGAGCGCGCATTTCAGCGCTCGCTCACCATGCAGGAGTCAGCCCCGGAGGAGCACCACCTCCCCTGGATTCAGGAGTACGCCCAATTTGCCGCCCTCCACGACAAATACGAGGGTCCCTCGGACCAGTGGCCGGAGGGCGCCAAGCCCGACCCAGAGCGGGTGGCCTTCCACACCTTCCTCCAGGACACCTTCTACCGCCAGTGGTTCCATCTGAAGGCCTACGCCAATCAGAAGCACATCCGGCTGATGGGAGACGTGCCCTTTTACCTCTCTGCGGACAGTGCGGAGGTATACTACCACCCGGAGCTGTTCCAGCTGGATTCCGACGGCCATCTGGCCGCCGTAGCCGGAGTGCCGCCGGACGCCTTTACCGCCGACGGCCAGCTGTGGGGCAATCCCCTCTATGACTGGAAGGGGAAAAAAAGACAGGTGTTCGCCTTTTGGCGGGAGCGCATTTTGTGGTGTGCCCGGCTGTATGACGCCATCCGGATCGACCACTTCCGGGCGTTTCACACCTACTGGTCGGTTCCGGCCGGGGCCAAAAGTGCGCAAGAGGGACATTGGGAGCCGGGGCCTGGGATGGAGCTGCTGAAGCTGCTCCAGACGGCCGCGCCCAAACTAGAGCTCATCGCCGAGGACCTGGGCAATTTGGACCTGGACGCACTGGAGTTTGTCCGCGCCTGCGGAATCCCTGGGATGAAGGTCATGGTATTCGCCTTTGACCCGCATGGAGAGAGCGCCTACCTGCCCCACAACTGCCAGCCGTTTTCCGTAGTCTATACAGGCACGCATGATACCCAGACGTTTGTCCAGTTTTTGAACGAGGCGTATCCAGAGGAGTCGGCCTTCGCCCGCCGGTATTTACGCCTGCGGGAGGACGAGGGCTTAGGCTGGGGCGTGATTTCCGGAGCCTGGGCCAGCGGGAGCTATCTGGCCATTGCCCCCCTCCAGGATGTGCTGGGGCTGGGTGGAGACGCCCGGATGAACACCCCCGGCACCGTAGGGGATCACAACTGGTCCTGGCGGGTGCGGGCCGAGGCGCTGAACCCCTATGTCTCCGGCCGGCTGCGGGAGATCACTCGCACCTACCGGCGGTGTCTGTAACTTCCAATTTGTTTGCAAAACCCCCGCTCCAGGACTGGTTTTGTCCCGGAGCGGGGGTTTTCTGTCTGACTGGTTTATTGATCGGATTTGCCGGAATCCTCAGAGGGCTGGCCGCCCTCCGGGGCGGGAGCGTCCTCAGTGGTGTTCGGCTCCGGCTGTTCCTCAGCACTGGGCTGTTCGTCCTCCGGCTGAGGACTGTCGGAGGTAGGTTTCTCTCCCTCGTCCAGAGGGATGGGCGCCTTGATCTCCTCGCTGATCATGTGGATGTTCCTGGCGGGGGGCTCGATGTCCCCGGGCAGGGGCTTCTTTTTCTCCGTCTGTCGGGTGGAGGCGTAGGGGTTCTCCACCAGGGCGGGGTCCCGGCCCTGGATGATGGCCACCATCTCGCCGCCGGTGATGGTCTCCTTTTTCAGCAGGTAGGCCACCACCTTGTCCATGTCCTCCAAATTGTCTCGGATGATGGACACGGCGTCCTGATAGCACTGGGTCAGGATAGCCTTGACCTCTTTGTCCATAATGGCGGCGGTGTCCTGGGCACAGTCCAGGCCATAGCCTCCGTCCAGGTACTGGTTCCGGACAGAACCCAGGGCCATCATACCGATCTCGTCGCTCATGCCGAACATGGCCACCATGTTCCGGGCGATGGTAGTGGCCTCCTGCAGATCCTGGGAGGCCCCGTTGGTCATGGT
>CALXGD010000168.1 GCA_944387745.1 uncultured Oscillospiraceae bacterium | reverse complement strand
TGGTGGTGGCCTCGGGCACCTTCGGCTTCGGCCGGGAGTACAACCAGTTCTACGACCTGGGGGAGCTGGGGGGCATCTGCGCCAAGGGCCTCACCCTCCACCGCCGGGAGGGCAACCCCGCCCCCCGGATTGCCGAGACCCCTATGGGCATCCTCAACTCCGTGGGGCTGCAAAACCCCGGGGTGGATGCGTTTATTGAGGAGGAGCTGCCCTTCCTGCGGCAGTTTGATACGAAAATCATCGCCAACATCTCCGGCAATACCCCGGAGGAGTACGGGGTCATGTGCGAGAAGCTGGACGGGGCCGGAGTGGACATGATTGAGGTGAACATCTCCTGCCCCAACGTGAAGGCGGGTGGACTGGCCTACGGCACCCGGCCGGAGTTGGCCGCCGAGGTGACACGGGAGGCCAAGTCCCACGCGGGGCACACCCCGGTTATGGTAAAGCTGTCCCCCAACGTCACCGACGTCACCGAGATCGCCCGCGCGGTGGCCGACGCCGGGGCGGACGCCCTGTCCCTCATCAACACCCTGCGGGGGATGCGGATCGACGTGAACACCGGCCGGCCCATTTTGAAGATGAACACCGGAGGTTTGTCCGGCCCCGCCGTGCTGCCTGTGGCGGTGCGGATGGTGTGGGAGGTGGCCTGCGCCGTCCCCGGTCTGCCCATCCTGGGCATGGGGGGCGTGTCCAAGGGGAGCGACGCCGCCCAGCTGATGCTGGCCGGGGCCTCCGCCGTGGCGGTGGGCACCGCCCTGTTCGCCGACCCCTTCGCCCCTTTGAAGGTGCGGGACGAGCTGGAGACCATTGCCGCCCGGAAGGGGCTGGCCAAGGTGTCGGAGCTCACCGGGGGAGTGAAGCCCTGGTAACGAATACTCCCCAGAATGTGAAATTTGGACTGGAGTTCCATTGCCAAAGAGAGGCGTACCTATCATGTGCCGGCGCTGGTGGGCCGTGCCCGACCTTCTGTTTTGTATCTCCGTGCTCTACGCATTTCTGGCAGAAGTAGTGTTTTTTAGGGTAGGTGCGGAAAGCCCCAGGACCGCCGCCCTCTTTGTGCTGGCGGTGCTGTGGAAATATGAGTTTGGGGTCGTACTGCAGGGGCTGCTTCCCAGACTCTCCCCACCTCCTACTGGCTGCATTACCTGATCTCCGCCCGGGCACCCTTTTTATGGGTCCCCTTCGGCAGGGCGGAGCCGCGATCTTAAAAACGACAAAGGACTGGAACACTTATGACCACACTCTACCTCATTCGTCACGCCGAGGCGGAGGGCAACCTGTACCGCCGCATTCAGGGGTGGTACGACGCCCTCATCACTGACAACGGCTACCGGCAAATCAGGGCCCTGGAGGGCCGTTTCTCCGGGGTTCCGGTGGACGCGGTATATTCCAGCGACCTGTTTCGGACCAAGACCACCGCTCAGGCTGTCTATGTCCCCAAAGGGCTGGAGCTGCACACCGACCCCGGCCTGCGGGAAATCCACATGGGGGACTGGGAGGACCACCCCTGGGGTGAAATTCGGGAGACAGACGGGGAAGCGCTGTCCAAATTCAACCGCAGCGACCCTTCCTGGCAGGCCCCCAATGGGGAGAGTTTGGGACAGGTGGGAGAACGGATGGAGCGGACCATCCGGGCCATCGCCCAAGAGCATCCGGACCAGACGGTGGCCCTGTTCAGCCACGGCACCGCCATCCGGCAGTTTCTGGCCAGGGCGCGGGGGGTGAAGCCGGAGGACTGGCACACCCTCCCCCATGCAGACAACACCGCTGTCACCTGCCTGGCTTGGGACGGGAACGCCTTTCACGTGGTCTTTGAGGGGGACAACACCCACCTGGACGACTCCATCTCCACTCTGGCCCGGCAATCCTGGTGGCGGAAGGGGGCCGGAAAGGGGGAGGACGCCAATCTCTGGTATCGCCCCCTGGACCCGAAGGCCGACCGGGAGCGGTATCTCGCCGCCCGCAGGGACGCGTGGATCTCTATTTTTGGCACCGATGTCCCCTTTGACGGTCCTGCCTTCTGGGAGGGGGCCCTCCGGGCTCTGGAACAAAGTCCCTGGGCCCTCACTGCAGTCATGCTCCGGCAGAAATTCGCCGGAATCCTACAGCTCTCTCCCCAGCGCTTCCAGGAGGCGGGAACAGGCTTTCTCTCCCTCTGCTATCTGATCCCAGAGCTGCGCGGAAAGGGGCTGGGTGTACAGCTGATGGGACAGGCTGTCTCCTTCTACCGCCCTTTAGGCCGTACAACCCTCCGTCTGCGGTGTTCTCCCGCTTATGACCCCCTCCAAAAGTTCTGTGCCAAATACGGCTTCCATCCTGTTGGACAGGAACAGGTTGGGAATCGAACGCTGGACATTTTGGAAAAATACATCGGTTTCCAGATCCCTGCCGGCCATATTTAATCCACCCCTTCAAATGGCTGTCCCCGGACAGCCATTTCTTTTTGATCAAGTCCCCACACTTTTGGGTGTATCCCTCCTCCTGCAAAGGCGGGGACAGCATAAAAATGTTTGAACTCAATGAGACAAATGAAGTTGGGAGCAGATTGAAGCATATTTTTCTTGCATTTCGGGGAAAAAACAGATAAGATGTAACAAGCCGTCTCTCCCTGCGCCTTATTTCCCCGCGGGGCCAAACTACCCAAAGGGGCGGAAACTTTGACGGAAACGCGCCGGAGCTGTGTCCGGCACGAGGAGGCTTTTGACTGATGCGAATACGCCAGATTTTTATCTCCGGCTTTGCCCTGTTCGCCATGTTTTTCGGGGCAGGAAATCTGATTTTTCCCCCCTTCCTGGGCAAATCCGGCGGAGAGGACTGGGTGCTGGGCTTTCTGTGCTTCTTCTTGGTAGAGGCCCTCTCCTGTGTGGGTATCTATGCTACCATCCACGGGGGCGGGAGTGTCCCGTCCATGAACAAGTCCATTGGGGCCCGCCCCGGAGTTGTGCTGAACACCGCCGCCATTTTATGCACTGGCGTGTTCATTGCGCCGCCCCGTACCGCAGCCACCACCTATGAGATGGCTGTACGCCCCCTCTTTGACGGGATCGATCTGCTCCCCTTCTCCATCTTCTTTTTTGCCATTGTGGTGCTGCTCACCATCCGTCCCAGCCGGGTGGTGGAGATCATCGGCAAATTCCTCACGCCTGCCCTCATCCTAGGGATTCTAATTCTGATCGGGGTGGGCATTGCGGATCCCATCGGCGAGATCGCCCCCTCCGCCTCCTCCAACATCGTCCAGGAGGGGGTGCTGGCGGGCTACCAAGCTATGGACATCTTGTCGGTGGCCGGCTTCGCCATCATCATCCAGCGTTCCATGGTCCAGTCCGGCTGGAAAACCTGGGAGGAGCAGCGTCCCCACGTGGCCGGCACCGCCGGGGTGGCCGCCCTGCTGTTGGCGGTGGTGTACGGGGGACTCACCTATCTGGGGGCCTCTACTGGGACGGCCTTCGGCAATGATCTGGACCAGGCGGGTCTGATCGTGGCCATCACCCAGGAGCTTCTGGGCCAAGCGGGGGTGGTCATCTTGGCCGTGGTGGTGGCCCTGGCCTGTCTCACCACCGCCATCGGTCTGTTCGGAGCCACCGCCTCCTACTTCGAGCGCCTGACCGGTGGCCGCATCCCCTACCGGGCCGGCATTCTAATCCTGGCGGTGATCGGCTGCGCTATCTGCAACCTGGGCTTGTCCGCCATCATCGCCCTGGGCAGCCCGGTGCTGTCGGTGATCTGTCCCCCCTTTATGACCACGGTGGTGCTCCTGGCCTTCCAAAGCTGGATCTCCCGCCCCGGTCTCTATAAGGGGGCTGCCCTTGGGGCCACCTTGACCGCCCTGGTCCTCACCCTTCAGCAGTATCTCCACGTGCTCCCCATTGTGGAGCACCTCCCCTTCTTTGACTACGGCTTCGGCTGGCTCCTCCCCGCCGTTCTGGGCGGCGTGATCGGGGCCCTGCTGTCCAAGCCAGAGAAAGCGGACTAGCCTCGCATCAGGCACAAAAGGGCCTGCTGCAACATGTGCCAACGGCACACCCACTCCATCATGCCGAAAAAAATAGCCGCCGTTGGCGGCTATTTTTTGTGGGAATCTGAATTGCCACGGGCCGCTTCCGCAGCCCTCACAATGACAGCCCCGCGCAAGCCAGCAAGCTTGCAGCAGGCTCTCTTCTGCGCGAAAGTCTCTCACCGTTTTCCGTGGGTTCGGGCGGCGTATAGGGTGTTCTCCATCAGCATAGCCCGGGTCATAGGCCCCACGCCCCCGGGGATGGGGGTGATGCAGGAGGCCCGCTCCGCCGCCGCGGCGTAGTCCACATCGCCGCACAGCTTCCCGGCCTCGTTCCGGTTCATGGCCACATCTACTACCACAGCCCCATCCTTCACCATGTCTCCGGTAATGAGGCCCGCCCGGCCAGCGGCGGCCACCAGGATATCCGCCCGCAGACACTCCGCCTTCAAATCTGGGGTCTTTGTGTGGCAGATGGTGACGGTGGCATTGGCCCGCAGCATAAGCATGGCCTGGGGCTTCCCCACGATGTTGGACCGGCCCACGACGACACAGTGTTTCCCGGCGGGGTCCACCCCGTACTCCTTCAGTATTCGCATAATCCCGGCGGGGGTGCAGGGCTGGAAGCCCGCCTCTCCGATCATCAGCTGCCCCACGTTGAAGGGGTGAAAGCAGTCCACATCCTTGTCCGGACGGATGGCCAGGAGTATCTCCTTTTCATTCAAATGTCTAGGCAGAGGGAGCTGGACCAAGATGCCGTCAATATCCGCCCGTTCGTTGAGGGCCTCAATCAGCTCCAGCAGCTCCCCTTGGCTAGTCTCAGCGGGAACGGCATACTCCTCGCTGTAGATGCCGCACTCTCCGCAGTCCTTCCGCTTGCCGTTGACGTACACCCGGGAGGCTGGGTCATCCCCCACCAGCACCACGGCCAAACCGGGCTTTTGGGCCATGCCCTCCACCTGGGCGCGCACCTTCTCTTTTACCTTGGCCGCCAGGGCCTTTCCGTCCATTACAATGGCTGACACGGATGATTCCTCCTACCTAATTTCTCTCTGATTTTACGCTTCCGGCCTCTCGTTCCGGGACTGCTCCTCCTGTTTCCGCACCTGGAGGCGGTTTACATACAGCTTGGCCGGGTCGTGTGGCCGAAAGCGGTTCCACAGCAGCAGGCCCCCCGCAATGATAAAGCAGGCAGCCGCCACCATCTGGGATACCCGGATAGGCACGCCCAGAAACTCCAGACCGAAGAAGTACAGGCTGTCGGTGCGCAGCCCCTCGATCCAGGCCCGGCCCAAGCCGTACCAGCATAAGTAGAAGAGCATACACTCCCCGTCGTACTTCCGCCGCTTCCCCAGGAAAAACACCAGAAGCAGCCCCACAAAGTTCCAGGCTGACTCATAGAAAAAGGTGGGGTGAACCCCCAGGGTCCCGTCCAGAATGGCCTGAAATTCGGTCTGGCCCACATAGCCGTGGTTTAGCATGTACTCGGCGATGGATTCCCCACACATGCGCCAGGGCAGATCCGTCACGTCTCCGAAGGCCTCCACGTTCATAAAGTTGCCCCATCGTCCAATCAGCTGACCGATAAACAGCCCATGGACCCCCAGGTCAGCAAAGGACAGGAAGCTAATCTTCCGCACATGACAGAAGATCAGCAGCACAATGGCCGAGGAGAGGATGGCCCCGTAGATGGCCAATCCCCCGTCGCTGTACCGGAAAATGGCCGCCCAGTTCAGAGAGCCGTCCGAATTTTTATAGAGATCCAGATTGAATACCACATAGTAGACCCGGATGGCCACTAGAGCCGCCGGCACGGCAAAGGCCATCATGTCCATGATCCGGTGGGGAACGATGCCGAATCGGGGGGCCCACCTCGAGCACAAGTACACCGCCAGCAGCAGACCGCAGGCGATGATGATACCGTACCAATACACCGGCCGGCCGAAGATCTCAAAGGCTACCCGGTTCAGGGTAAACTCCACTCCCAGGCCGGGAAAGAATACCGTGTGAATCATAGCTGTCCCCCCTCCTTCGGCCGAATGACAGACAGGGCGGAGCGCTCCGGCGTCGCCCACCGGGCGAGCAGGGCCTCCACGTCGACCTTTTCAATGTCCACGAACAGCTCTGGGAAGCGGAGGTAGTCCTGTCCAGCAAAGAAGCTCTGAGCCTGGCTGATGCACAGGGTCTCAAAGGAGTTGAGGGAACGCACCATACCGCCGTAGACCCCCTTCTTTACCCGCTCCCACAGGCCGGGGTCCACCCCCTCCCGGCGGATGCGGGCGGCCTCTCCCTGAATTTCGTGCCGGACCTGGGCCGGATCTCTGGACTCGCCGCCGGCGGACAGAAATGCACAGCCGGGGACACTGTCATAGCCGTAGGAAAAACTCCGGTTGATGAGACCCCCTCGGTAGAGGCGGGCGTACAGGGGACTGGAATTGCCCAGCAGCACCTCGCAGGCCAGCTCCCCCAGCAGTCGTTGGCGCAAGCCGGCCTCCCCCCTCTCCGGCGCGTCTCCTTTGAAGCCCAACTGGAAAATAGGGCCAGACACCGCCATCTCCTCCTCCAGCAGATCCTGACCGGCCCCTACCGGCTCCTCCAGGCCCAGATCCCGCTGGGCAATGGGACCGGAGACCTCCGGCAGCACCTCCCGTGCAATGCGGCAGACCGTTTCCGGATCAAAATCTCCCGCCGCGCACAACACCATATTGGCCGGGGTATAGAAGGCTCTGTGGCAGTCGTACAGGGTTTTGGGGGTAATCCGGGCGATGGACTCCACCGATCCTGCCACGCTCACCCGGATGGGGTGGTGTGCGTACAGGAGGGACATCAGATTGCTGAACACCCTCCAGTCCGGGTCGTCCTCAATCATGCCGATCTCCTGACCGATGATCCCCTGCTCCTTGTCCACGCTCTCCTGGGTGAAGTAGGGAACAGAGACAAAGGAGAGAAGGGTGCGCAGGTTTTCCTCAAATTTTTCGTTACACTCAAAGTAGTACCCGGTGACAGCGTTGGCGGTAAAGGCGTTGGGAGAGGCCCCGTTGGCCGTCAGCTTCTGGAGGGCGTTGCCCTCTGGGGTGTCAAACATCTTGTGCTCCAGGTAGTGGGCCACCCCGGCGGGGGTGTCGTGCCAGACTCCGTCCAGGCAGAACCTCAGGTCCATCCCCCCATAGTTTGTAGCAAAGAAGGCGTAGCGTTTCTGAAAGCCGCGCTTGGGAAAGACGAACACATTGAGGCCGTTGTCCAACCTATCGTGGTACAGCCGCTCCCCCACCCGTGGAAAGTCCGCATAATTCATAGGGCTCAGTCCTCCAATCCCCGCAGGAAGTATATCGTGTCCAGCTCCAGCCTCTGGGCGACAGCGGCCACCTGCTCCCGGGTAACTGTACGCAGCCTGTCCACCAGCTCCTCAATGCCGGAGTCCAGGCCGGCGGCGGCCTGCCCCAGCCAGAACTCCTCCAGCCGGCCCTGGTCGTCCAAGGTAGACAGGTGCCCTCCGATGAGGGTGCTCCGGGCCCCCTCCAACTCCCAGTCCTGAATCTCTCCCCGGCGGACAGCCTCCAGCTGGGCGAGAATTTCATCTTTCGCCTGTTGGTACTTGTCAAACTCGATGCCCGAGGAGACCAGCAGCAGGCCCTTCATCTTCTCCAAGGTGGAGCTGGCGTAGTAGCACAGAGACAGCTTCTCCCGCACATTCAGAAAGAGCTTGGACAGAGGGGTGGCTCCAAAGACCGCGTTACACAGCACCAGGGCGGGGTAGTCCTCCTCCCAGCAGGTAACACCGCCGGTGCGAAAGCCCAGAGCCAGCTTGCCCTGGGTCACGTCCATCCGCTCCTCCCTGGCAACCGGCTCCGGGGTGGCGTGGAGACGAATCTCACAGTCCGGCGTCAGCCGGTCCTCCCGCTGGGGCAGATCCCTCAGGGCGGCACGGAAGGCCGCCTCCACCCGCTCCGGCTGGGCGGAGCCGCAGCAGTAGAGCTCCACCTGCGCTGTGGACAGTAGATCTTGATACCTCTGCCACAGGC
>CALXGD010000167.1 GCA_944387745.1 uncultured Oscillospiraceae bacterium | reverse complement strand
CGGTGAACGGCCACTCCTACGCCGACCCCAAGCTGCGCAGCGAGAACACCAACTTCGCCCTCCTGGTGTCCAACCGCTTCACCCAGCCCTTCAACGAGCCCTACCGCTACGGCAAGCACATCGCCTCTCTGAGCAACATGCTGGCCGGGGGCGTGCTGGTCCAGCGGTTCGGGGATCTGGTGAAGGGGGTGCGCACCAACGAGCACCGGCTGGGAAAATCCTTCACCCGGCCCACCCTCACCGCCGCCGTCCCCGGGGACCTGTCCCTGGCTCTGCCCAAGCGGCAACTGGACGACATCATTGAGATGATCTACGTCCTGGACAAGATCGCCCCTGGCACCGCCAACCACGACACCCTGCTCTACGGGGCGGAGGTGAAGTTCTATTCCGCCCGCCTGAAGCTGTCCCAGGAGCTGGAGACCGCCATCCCCAACTTTTTCGCCGCCGGAGACGGGGCGGGGGTTACCCGGGGGCTGGCCCAGGCCGGAGCCTCCGGCGTCCAGGCCGCCCGGGCCATTTTGAAGCGCCTCGCCTGATACAGCGGCCCGCCGAGGCGCCGGGTGGTCCGGCGCGCCGGGGAGCTGGAGCAGGGGCAGTCAAAGACACTCCCGGGATTGAGCGGCCGCCGTGCCGCCGCCTCGCCTGTGCGGGGCGGCGGCGCTCCTGCATTTTTAGCCAGGCAGGGAGCAGCCGGCCGCGGAGACCCACAAAATGCCTATTCAATTTCGGCGGTCTTTATGCAAAACTCCCGGTCCCATAATTTTATCCCAGGTGGAGAGAGAATTCCACAGCGGCAAGGGTTATCCACACTTTCCACAGGGTTGTCCACATGACGTTATGTTAAGAGAAAACTGACTCTGGACTGTATAATAAGGGGAAAGAGATCTGTCAAGGCCCTCTTGAGAAAAATTTTCAACAAAATTGATTTTTGCAGGAAACTGTCCGCCCTCCGGCGGAGAGAGGAGGAGACCATGCCCACCCAAACTGACACCATCGCCGCCATTGCCACTCCCCTGGAGCCGGCGGCCATCGGGATTCTGCGGCTGTCCGGCCCCCGGGCGGCGGACATCGCCGCCGCCGTATTCCGCCCCCTGGGAAAGACCGGGCTTTTGGAGCATCCCACACGCACCCTGGTGTACGGGGATCTGCTGGACAGGGAGGGGGAGGTCATCGACCGGGCGCTGTGTACCTACAGCCGGGAACCCAGCAGCTACACCGGGGAGGACACGGCGGAGCTCCACTGCCATGGCTCCCCCATGGTGCTCACCCTGGCTCTGGAGTCCCTGTTCGCCCAGGGAGCCCGGCAGGCGGGACCGGGGGAGTTCACCCGGAGGGCCTTCCTCAACGGGCGGCTGGATCTGGCCCAGGCGGAGGCGGTGGCTGACCTGCTGGATGCCCAGAGCCGGGAGGGGGCCCGCCACGCGGCGGGGCAGCTCTCCGGGGCCCTGAGCCGGAAAATTCAGGGGATTTACTCCGCCCTGGTGGATGTGATGGCCCACTTCCACGCGGTGCTGGACTACCCGGACGAGGACATTGATCCCTTCACCCGGTCCGGGCTGGAGCAGGCGCTCCAGGTCCAGGAGGCCGCCCTGGACGGTCTGTTGGCCTCCTACCGGCGGGGACGGACGCTTCGACAGGGCGTGAAATGCGCCCTAGTGGGGCGACCCAATGCGGGGAAGTCCTCTCTGCTCAACGCCTTAGCTGGGTATGACCGGGCCATCGTCACCGACATCCCAGGCACCACCCGGGATACGGTGGAGGAAAGCGTAGAGCTGGGGGGGATTCCTCTCCGGCTCATTGACACCGCCGGCCTCCGGGAGAGCGACGACCCCATCGAGCGCCTAGGGGTGGAGCGCAGCCGGGCGGCCATGGAGGAGGCGGAGCTGATCCTGGTGCTGTGGGACAGCTCCCGCCCGGTGACAGGGGAGGATGGGGCGCTGCTGAAGCAGGCTATGGCCCTGGCCCCCACGATTTTGGTCTGGACAAAGGACGATCTGCCCTCCGCCCCGGTTCCGTTTTTAGATTTGGATCCCATGCCCCCGGCGGTGGAGGTGAGCGCTAAGACCGGCGCGGGACTGGAGGCTCTGTCCCAGGCGGTGGCGGAGCTGTTTCCCAGAGAGACGGGCTCCGCCTATGGAGAGCTGCTCACCAATGCCCGCCAGGCCCAGGCCGCCCGGCGGGCTCTGGAGAGTGTGGAGCGGGCCCGGGCCGCCCTGGAGGCCGGCGTCACCCCAGACGCCCTGCTCACCGATGTGGAGGAGGCCCTGTCTGCACTTGGGGAGCTCACAGGACAGTCAGTAGGGGAGGACGTCACAGACCGGATTTTTCAGCGGTTCTGCGTGGGGAAGTGACGAAAGCTCCGAAAAATTTCTGCCTGCCCTCTATTCAAGGCGGGGAGGATATGGTAAGATAGGGGCCGGACTTTTCCAATGTGATTGCATAAAAAGGAGTTTCAATATGATTACCGTCACCGACCTGAGTCTGAACTACAGCGGCACCCCGCTGTTCTCCCATGTGGACCTGCAGTTTCTCCGGGGCAACTGCTATGGCATCATCGGCGCCAATGGGGCCGGCAAGTCCACCTTCCTGAAAATTTTATCCGGCCAGCTGGAGCCTACCACCGGAGAGGTGTCCATCCTGCCCAACGTGCGCATGTCCGTGCTGAAACAGGACCAGAACGCCTATGACGCCTACAACGTCATGGACACCGTCATCATGGGCAACCAGCGCCTGTACGACATTGGCAAGGAGAAGGAGGCCATCTACGCCAAGGAGGAGATGACCGACGAGGACGGCATGCGGGCCTGTGAGCTGGAGGAGGAGTACGCCGAGCTGGGCGGCTGGGAGGCCGAGAGCGACGCCAGCCGGATCCTCCAGGGCCTGGGCAT
>CALXGD010000166.1 GCA_944387745.1 uncultured Oscillospiraceae bacterium | reverse complement strand
CTGACCAGGTGCCCAGCGAGGTGGCCCAGCGCCGGGTGGAGCTGGTGGTGGACCTCCAGTCCCGCATTATGGACGCGTACAACGAGCAGCGGCTGGGCACCGTCATGGAGGTGCTGTGCGAGGGCTTCGACCCCCAGGCGGGCTGCTTCGTGGGCCGGACCTACGCCGACTCGGTGGAGATCGACGGCCATGTGTACTTCACCGCCGCCGGGGCGGTGCCCGCCGGGACCTTTGTGAACGTACGCATCACCGGCGTGTCCGATGGGGACCTGACCGGGGAGATTGAGGAATAAGAGGAGAATCATCTGATATGAATACCGCCAATAAACTGACCATGCTCCGGGTGGTGATGATCCCGGTGTTTCTGCTGGTGCTCTACCTGGACGTGCCCGGCGCCGACTACTGGGCCCTGGCCATCTTCATCGCCGCTAGCCTGACGGACACTCTGGACGGGTACATTGCCCGCCACTATAACCAGACCACCGACTTTGGCAAGTTCATGGACCCCCTGGCGGACAAGTGCCTGGTGACGGCGGCCATGCTGTGGTTTGTGGAGATAGGGCAGATGCCCGGCTGGGCCCTGCTGGTGGTCATCGTCCGGGAGTTCGGCGTGTCCGGCCTGCGGATGGTGGCGGCGGACAAGGGCAGGGTGATCGCAGCCGGTTGGTCGGGAAAGGTAAAAACCGCCTCTACAATGGTGTGCATTGTCCTCATGTTCCTGCCCATCTCTGTATGGATCAATGATATCTGTGTGGCGGTCATTGTGTTGACCACAATATACTCTGGTGTGGAGTATTTTATGAAGAATCTGGACGTTCTCTCCCAGGTGAAGTGACGTCTGGCCATGTCCCTGCGCTCAGAGGGGCCGGCTCCAGGGAGGGGCTGCCCTGGAGAAATGGACGTGTCAGAGGTGGCGGAACGGGTGGATGCCTGGGATCAGGTCGGTACGGGGATTCTCACGAAGTCTCACCGCTGTTTTGCGCAGAAGTTATATTTCGGCCTCAAAAGCGCTAAAAGCACATAATTTCCCCAAGAAAAACGCTTTTAAATGTAAAAAATTACAATACTTTATAAAATTGAAAAAAGGCCCTGACAAGTGAGGAAAATTTTGCTATAATACCCCTCAAATTGACAAAAAAGATCAGCCGGTCGAGGCTGTGGAAAGGGGAAGGGAGCGGGTCCGTCATGGATTTTTGCAGCGAGTCAAAAAAACTGTGGCGTCTGTATTTTTCTACTGATCCGGCCTGTCAACAGAGAATTTTAGATATGCTGGATCCGGAGTGTTCGGTGATTGGTACAGGTGTGGATGAGCTCTATTACCAGTTGTCCGACTTCCTCCCTGCCATGGAGCGGGAGCTAGACGAGTGGGTAGAATTTCAATTCAAAGATCTCTGGTGCCGGGAGCAGCCGCTGGGGGAGAATGTCTGTCTCACCTATGGCGGCATCCACATCTGGTGGGAGAGCCCGGACAAGAAGATTCTCATTGACATGGACAGCCGATTTACCATCCTCTACCGGCGGAGGGGAGAACAGTGGAAGGTGATGCACATTCACCACTCAGTGCCCAACAAGGAGCAGATGGAGGGGGAATTTTACCCCAAGACTCTGCTGGTGCAGGTGGAGGAGGCCAGGAGTGAGGCGGACCAGCTCCGGGTGTTGGCCCACCGGGACGCTCTCACCGAGCTGTACAATTACCGCAGCCTGGAGCAGCACTGGCGGCAGTGGGATGCTCCCGGGAGCTGGTTCTTCTTGCTGGATATTGACGACTTCAAGCGTGTGAACGACATGTGTGGCCATATGATGGGCAATGAGGTCCTCAAACAGGTGGCGAGAGTGATGGAGGACACCTTGCGGGCCGGAGACAAGGCCTACCGGCTGGGGGGCGATGAGTTTGGACTGCTGTGCAGTGGGATTGGCAGTGAGGACGAGGCGAAATGTCTGGCAAAGCGGCTTTTGCGAAATTTGAACAGTGCGACGGCAAATCAGGTGTTTTGGACAGGTGTCTCCATTGGCGGAACTGCCGTCCGGCTGGGAGAGCCTTTGGAGCGCGCGCTGAACCGGGCTGACAAGGCCCTGTGTGACTGCAAGCGTGCGGCAAAAAATGGCTATCAATTTTATGGCGAGAAGCTGTCTGGCTAAGGAATGGGGCGGAAGGATTCTTCCGCCCCACTTTTGTGCCTTTCCCTAAAAAGCCCCCCTTGACAATGGGAAAGTAAACTATCTATACTAAAGGACAAAGAAAAAGCGGCCGGAGCGCCGGAGAAGGCTCGGCGGAGAGGAGTATGGAACAGGCGATGGAACACAAGCGGACGTTGGAGGAATGGGCGAAGCGGTATGTGTTTTTGTGTATAGGATTGACGATTATGGCCTTTGGGGTGGCCTGCTCTATCAAGGGAGCCTTGGGCACCTCGCCCATCTCCAGTGTGCCCTATACGGTGAACCAGTTTGCCCCTCTGACGGTGGGAACGGCCACGATCTGTATGCATGTGGTGTTCATTGCCTTCCAGATTCTGCTCCTCCGGCGGCGGTACGACCCCATGCAGCTGATCCAGCTGCCCATCGCCCTGGTGTTCGGGTATCTGACGGACGCGGCCCTGTGGGCGGTGGACTGGATCGCCTGCTCCGCCTACTGGCAGCAGTGGCTGGTTTGCCTGGCGGGAATATTTCTTGTGGCTGTGGGGGTGAGCTGCGAGGTCATCGCAGATGTGGCCGTCCTGGCGGGGGAGGGCGTGGTGCTGGCCATCTGTAAGGTGGCCCCCATTCGGTTCTCCACCATGAAGGTGTGCTTTGACGTGACCCTAGTCCTCACCGCCTGCGCCCTGTCCCTGGCGTTTTTGGGGCAGATTGCCGGGGTGCGGGAGGGCACTCTGGCCGCTGCCCTGTTGGTAGGACTTTTGACCCGGAAGATCCGAGGCCCTCTGAGCCGGGTGGAGAGCTGGTTTTCACCCCGCAGCGGAGCAGGGGCGGAGCAGCCGGCGGGTTAAAAATTTCCGGAGCCGTTTTTCTGCGGCTCCGGTTTTTTAGCTTGTTTTGACCGGTGTACTCCGGAAACAGATTTGCCAAACGTCTGGGGGTCATGCTGTAATAGCTACGCCGTTTTATTTTGCGCGGCCGGCGGCAGAAGCGTGGTGTGCTATGGCAACCTCGTCCTAACGTTCACAACATAGCTTCTACTAGACACAGGAGCTATGCCCCTGCGAGGAAAATCGACCCCGGCGGTTGGAGCATCACAGCTTGCGCTCACCGTCAATGCTCAAATTGATGGTTCTTCCAGAGCGGCTCCCCGGTCGAACTGCCGGTAGTAGTTCTTGGTCAGGTTCATAAATGTGCGGGCGGCGGGGGAGAGAAAGCCGTTTTTCTTGTACACCAGGGCCATGGGACTGGTGAGGGGCGGATCGCCCACAATGAAGAAGGACAGCCGGTCCATGTAGGGGGTGCGGCGGATGCCGCTCTCCTGGAGGAAGGTGAAGCCCATGTTCTCCGCCACCAGGTTGATGGCGGTGGTGTTGTTGGTGGTGGTGAGGATGTTCACCGGCTCCACGCTCTGGACGCTGAACATGTTATACAGCAGCTTGGACAGCCGCCAGTCCGCCGGAAGCATTATCAGCCGCTCCTTCTCCAGCCGCCGCAGGTCCCCAAAGGGGAGGGGCTGGTTCCAGGGGCTGTCCAGCCCCCGCACCAGGGGGTGGTCCCGATGGGCCACCAAAAGGACCCGCTCATGCATCACCAGCTCATAGCTCAGATCGGTCAGATCGTTGGGGATGTGCATGAGACAGAAATCGGTGACGCTGCTGGCCGCCAGATCGCCCAGCTGGGGCACCGGAGCCTCGTGGAGAATCACCTGGACGTCCGGGTAAAACCGGACAAACTGGGGCAGAATGTCGGGCATCAGGGTAGAGCCCCTCCAGGTAGACACGCCGATGTGGAGCTGCTGGGGCTTCTGGGATTGGAGGGCGCGCAGGTCGCTCTCCAACTGCCGGTCCAGGTAGTCCTGACGCTCCAGATAGGCGTAGAACAGTTCCCCTGCCGGCGTCAGCTGCAGGGGGGTGTGGGAGCGGTCCAGCAAGGTTACGCCCAAGTTAGACTCCAGCTTGGCCAGGTATTGGCTCAGGTAGGGCTGGGACAGATAGAGACGGTCCGCGGCCTTAGAAATACTTCGCTCCTTGACAATGGCCAGGAAATACTCCGGATTTTTCACAAACATGCAGCTCTCCCCCGGAAAATCAAATTTTACCCTATCATACCACGAAATGGGGGAAAAGAAAATGGCTGAGACGGAAAAGGGAGAATTACTGCCCGCTTATTTGGGAGGCCTGGGCCGACTGCCGCCTCCTTTGCAGTAGCCGCAGCAGGGTGGCCAGGGCGGAACTGCCTAGAAAATAGACGAGAATGGAAAGAAGCGGAAGCAGGTAATTCGGAGGGGGATAGACCGGATCAAAGCACGCAAAGGGGAGCGTGACTGCGGCCAGGCCGCCGAGAAAGGCGGCTGCGAAAATACCTCGCTGTGCAAGAGAGATTGGCGGTTTTCTCACCAGTTCCAGCACCAGGAGGACGGGAAATCCCAGCTCGGCCAGGGCGAGGGAGCAGGAGGTCAAAAATTCCCACGCGGCGATGAGCTGCCAGCGGGTTTGCAGCTGCTCCGCGGCCAAGCCCGGTCCGAAAGGCAGCAGAATGTTTGTGGCGCACATCAGGGCGGAGCGGAGAAGGAGGAACAAGAGGACCAGTCCGGCGAGGCCGCAGGCAAGCCGCTGGAACTGGCGGCTCTTCCGAAGGGCGGATTCTGGGCCGTAGAGGACCTGTTCCAGCGGTACGCCGTAGAGCTGGGACAGCCGGACCAGAGTCTCTACGTCGGGCCGGGTGCGACCTGATTCATAGCTGGATATGGTTTGACGGGTAACATTCAGCTTCTCAGCCGCTTGCTCCTGGGTCATCCCTTTGGAGATACGGAGGGTGCGCAGATTTTGATGGATGGACATGGAAATCACCTCAGCAAAATCATAAGAGGGGAGGGTTCCAACCGTCAAGCTATGATTTGTTGCGCGGGTCAAAAGCCGCCCAAATCCCGCACCACTACCGAGGCCAGCACCAGCCCCGCCGCTGCTGGAACGAAGGAGATGGAGCCGGGGGTGTCCCGGCGGCCGGAGGTTCCGGGGCGCGTTCCCACGCCCGCCGGGGCCTCCGCCTCCATGGGCTGAATGGGGGCGCGGGGTTCCTCCTGGGAGTACACAACCTTTAGATGGGTGATGCCCCGCCTCCGCAGCTCCTTCCGCATCACGCGGGCCAGGGGACACCCCTGGGTCTTGCTCAGATCCGTTACCACAAAGGAGGTGGGGTCCAGCTTGTTCCCCGAGCCCATGGCGCTGACAATGGGAATGTTCAGGGCCTTACACCGCACCGCCAGCTCCAGCTTGGCGGCCACCGTGTCCACAGCGTCCACCACATAGTCGTACTGCTCCAAGTCCACCGCATCCGCGTTTTCCGGGAGATAGAACATCCGGATGGCCTCCACCTGACAGTCCGGGTTGATGTCCTGCACCCGCTCCCTCAGCACCTCCCCCTTGGGGCGGCCGAGGGTGGAGTGGAGGGCGGCGATCTGCCGGTTCAGGTTGCTCTCCGACACGGTGTCGTCGTCGTACAGGTGGAGGGTTCCGATTCCGGCCCGGGCCAGGGCCTCCGTGCAATAGCCGCCCACGCCGCCCACGCCGAACACGGCCACGCGGGCTTTGGCCAGGCGGGCAAGGGGCTCGTCCCCGATGAGCATACGGGTGCGGATGAAGGGATCGGACATAGGAAAATTCCTCCTGATTCAGTCTGGGCTCCGCCTGTGGTCCGGATTCCCACGGCCCCTTTGGGGCCCCGGCATGGCGGGAACGAACAGGGGCCGGCGCAAAAGCCGGCCCCTGCGGGTGTTATTTTACCAGCGCACTCATGTCGTACAGCCCCGGCTCCTTCACCCCGGCCATAAATTTGGCGGCCTCCAGGGC
>CALXGD010000165.1 GCA_944387745.1 uncultured Oscillospiraceae bacterium | reverse complement strand
GGCGCGGGGGATGACCGCCAAGGAGCTGTGCGCCCTGGTGGGCATCACGGAGGCCAATCTGTCCATCCTCCGCTCGGGCAAGGCCAACGGCGTGCGCTTTCACACCATCAACCGCATCTGTTACTATCTGCAATGCGACGTGGGAGACATCCTGCGCTTCGACGGACGACTGGAGGACGACCATGAGGAGACGTAACTGGATTTCCGGCGGACTGGCCCTCGTCTTGACGCTCTCCCTAGCTGGGTGTAGCCTGGCCCAGCCGGAGCCGGTGGGACCGGAGCGGGACGAGTTCATCGGTTACTATTTGATTTACGGGTCCGAACAAGACATCATCAACCTTGCGAACGAGCACTGGACGGAGTACGGCAGCGAGACCCTGGACCTGGGGGCATACGGCTCCGTCGCCTCTCCCCGGATGATCCTGGTGGCGGAGGAGCCGGAGGAGGGGGAGTACGTCTTTCCCGGTCTGGAGGGGCTGTCCTTCTTCTTTCCCATCTTCACCTACCAGGACTACGGGGCGGAGGACGGGTACAATACCGTCCGCCTGTCCGGGAGCCAGCTGGACATGACAGAAAACAGCACCCACGTCAACGACACGGGAGGAATCGATTACAGCTGGGCGGGCATCGCCTACTACGGCAAGCCGGCGGACGGCGGGGAGTGGGGGATCTGGCGGGCGCTGGAGGTTTATCAGAGGGAGGACGAAGCCGTCTATCTGGTGGATGGGGGAAACAGCTACAGCGGCGGAGAGGCCGGCTTCGGCTTCACCCAGGAGATTCAGGAGAAAACCCATGTGAACGGGCGGGAGACAGAGCTGGTCAGCCAGTCCTATACGGTGGACTTCCAGCCTATTCCCCGGCCCAATTCCGTCACCCTCCGGCAGTACAGTAGGGCCCACGTTCTGCTGGCGGAGGACACCCTCGCCGCCGAGGAAGCCCTGGCTCTGGAGGACGGCTGGACCGTCCCCATGGCGGAGGAAACCGCCTATACCCTGATTGTCACGGACAACGCCGATGGGACGCAGGAGTTTGCCCTATTCCCAGAGCCGCTGGGCGAGAGGCTGCCCTGGGAGACCACCCTCTGGTTTTTGCGGGACAGCGGCATGGGCTATCCGGTGACGGTGCGTTTGGAACCATAGAGGGCTGGGCCCTGTACGGCAAATTGAGACAAGGAGATGTGCAGGGAGGACAGGCAGCGAAGAATTGGGGAAAATCGCGGAAAAATCCATTCATTTCCCTTTAC
Source organism: uncultured Oscillospiraceae bacterium (assembly GCA_944387745.1). The sequence goes on along the minus strand of CALXGD010000165.1, from coordinate 5,788 downwards.
AAGAGGTGCGCCTGGGTGATAAGATAGGAGAAAATTCAGGCTGCGGAGGAGGTGCGCGGAAATGATATGGCTATGGCTTTGGCTGCCCCTTGGCCTATTCCTGATGGTCACTCTGACGGGCGGGCTGTGGGTGCTGGCGACTGTGGGGAGAAAGGACCACCCTGGCCAGTGGGAGGAGCTGTGCCGGTATCGATATGCCCACCGGGGACTCCACAGCCGGAAGCTGGGGATTCCGGAGAACTCCATGGCGGCCTTTCGGAAGGCTCGGGAGTATGGCTTTGGGGTGGAGCTGGACGTCCACCTCACCAGAGATGGCCAGCTGGCAGTGATCCACGACAAGAGCTTGAAGCGCACTGCCGGCATGGATGCGGAGGTGTCCCAACTGACCCTGCAGGAGCTGCAGCACTGCCGTTTGGAGGGAACCCAGGAGACCATTCCCTCCTTTGAAGAGGTGCTGAAGCTGTTTCAGGGAGGGCCGCCCCTGCTGGTGGAGCTGAAGGCTGACTACTTTGATATCCGGGAGCTGGTGGAGAAGGCGGTGGCTGCCCTGGACCGCTATCAGGTCAACTACTGCATTGAGTCCTTTCACCCCGGAATTGTCCGCTGGCTGAAAAAACACCGGCCGGATATCTGCCGGGGACAGCTGTCCCAGAATTTTTGGAAGGAGCGGGGGGAGCTGAAGGGCTGGCAGGCTTTTCCCATGACTTACCTGCTGCCTAATTTCCTCACCCGCCCGGATTTTATTGCCTTTCACCTGGAGCACAGGCGGCTTTTAGCGGTGCGGCTGTGCAAGCTCTACCACCATATTCCGGTTTTCTGCTGGACGGTGCGCAGCCAGCGCGCTATGGAGATGGTGGAGCGGGAGGGCTGCCTGGTCATTTTTGAGGGCTTTCTCCCCACCTCTAACGGACAGAGTCCTGCGGTCTCCAGAGCTTCCTGAGAGAAGAGACGCGGCCCGGCTCAGAGATGAGCCGGGCCGCGGTGTTATGTCCGGTTTGTCAGGAGGTCTTGGCGATGGATACCAGTTTGGCGGTGATTTCCTCACTGTCCGGGTCCAGGGTTTCTGTGTAGGTGACGGTGACGGAGTCGCCGGGACTCAGCTCTGAGATGTCGAGCTCTGTGCCAGAGAAATCAAAGCGCTGACAGGCGTCGTCCGCAATTAGGATCAGATATTCCAGGTCGGGGTCCACCTGATTTAGAATACCCTGGATGGTCTGCGTCTCCTGGAGGTCCTCAGCGTTGGAGGTTTCGGGCTGAGAGGTGCTGTCGGACGGAGGCGCGCCTGGAGTGGAGCAGCCGGACAGGGAGAGAAGGGCGGTCAGTCCCACAGCTAGCAGCAGGGGACCGGGAGAAAAACGGTTCATAGAGAGTGCTCCTTTCAAAATGTTAAGAGCGCTCCGGATCCGCTGATACTGCGGCCTCCTGCCCTCTGGGAGACGGAGACGCAGTGCGGAGACTCCGGAAAACTCGTGGGCAAAGGGTAACACAGAGTGTCGGACGACACAAGGGAGTTTCAAAAAGGTTAAGAAAATCTTTGGAAAATCCTAAATATTGAACCCGGTTGTAACGGAAGCGCCGGGGGAGGTGGGGGTGTCCGGAGGCCGTCCCTCCAGAAAGCGGAAGCTTGAAAAAATAAAATGAAAAAAGCTGTTGACAAAACGGTTAGAATATGCTAACCTATAGATGGTTAGAGATGAGAGAACAAAAAGCCCCCTCCTCACACCTCCCTGCTTTCTTCCCCACACCTCAGGCTTTTGAAAATCTCTCTGGCCACCAGAAACCCAAAGGGACAGGCATCACCCAATGGGGGCCCCGGCTGCTGGCATACAGCCGGGGCTTTTTATATTTCCTGCCCTGGAGAGGGGCGGCTGGTATGTTGACGGGAAAAGAAGGGCATGGTATAGTTTAAGAAGTGGAGACAGCCCGCGGGCCCGAGTTGTACTGCGGCTCCGGGCAGATTACGCACCCCTTTGGGATGGAGGCGCGCCTATATGCCGAAACAATGGATGCGAAGTATTTTGCTCATCATTACCTATACAGTCCTGCTGGTGCTGGCGCTGGTGAAGGTGGATTGGATCCTCGGCCTGCTGGGGGAGATCCTGACCGGTTTTCAGCCCCTGTTTATCGGCTTTGCCATCGCCTTTGTGCTCAACCGGCCCTGCTCTTTCTTCTGCCGCCACTATGAGCACAATCTGGGGCGGCGGTGGAGAAAGCTGGGGCGACCTCTGGCGGTGCTCACCTCCTACCTGGTCTTAATTGCCGTGGTGGTGTCCCTATTCTCCTTTGTACTGCCCCAAGTGGTGGAAAGCATCCGGATGCTGGCAGGGAGCATCGGGGGATATATCGCCAATCTTCAGGCCTGGCTAAACGAGGCGGCGGATTATCTGGACTGGGAGACCATCAATCTGGATCTGTCCAGCCTGAACAATTATCTGGAGCGGCTTCTGAACGGGCTGCTGGCCGGGGTGTCCGGCGCGGCAACGCAGCTGATGACGGTGACGGGGAGCATCATCTCCATGTTTGTCACTCTGGTGCTGGCCATTGTGTTTTCTGTCTATATGCTGGCGGGGAAGGAAAAGCTGCTCCGCCACGGCCGTCAGCTGCTGCGGGTCTATCTGCCCAGGCGGTGGGCGGTTACGGTCAGCTCCGTGATCCGTCTGACGGCGGAGACCTTTTCCAATTTTGTTTCCGGACAGCTCATCGAGGCCTGCATTCTGGGGGGACTGTGCGCCCTGGGGACCTGCTTTATCCAGGCGGATTACGCAGCCCTGGTGGGAGTGATCGTAGGGGTGTCCGCGCTCATCCCGGTGGCGGGGGCTTATATCGGGGCCCTGGTATCCGCCTTCCTGCTGGTGATGGTGGACCCGGTGCGCGCCCTGGTGTTTCTGGTCTTTCTGGCGGTGCTCCAGCAGATCGAGGGCAATGTGATCTACCCCCGGGTAGTGGGCACCTCCATCGGCCTGCCAGGTATCTGGGTGCTGGCAGCAGTCACTGTGGGAGGCGGATTGTTTGGCCTGTTGGGGGTGCTGATCAGCGTGCCCACGGCCTCGGTAGTCTATACGCTGATTAAGCGGGACGTGCGCCGGCGGCTGGTGAACCAGGAGCGGGCGAAAGCGCCGTCCTCCCCCAAAAAGAGAGAGGACGGGTAGAGACACCAATTTTACAAAACAGCAAGTGCACAGCAGCGCGGCCGGCCCTTTTCAGGGGGCGGCCGCGCTGCATTTTTATCGCGCCTCCATCTGTCCGCTCAGGGCGGGGGAGGCGTCCCGCCCCTGGTGCTCCCGGGCATACCGGCCGGGGGAGGTGCCAGTGAGGTGGCCGAAGGTGCGGATGAAGTGGGAGTTGTCGGAGAACCCGGACAGCTCCCCCGCCTGCTGGACGCTGACCCCCTCCCGCAAGAGCTTCCGGGCCTGAAGGACTCGGCTGTAGATGATATACTCCATCACGGAAAAACCGGTGGCAGTTTTGAAGATCCTGCACAGGTAGTGCTTGCTGAGAAAGAAGTGGCTGGCGATCAGGTCCAGGGTGAGGGACTCAGACAGATGGTCCCGGATGTAGTCCAAAATGGGGGCCACCCGGAGGAAGTCCTTGCTGCGAATGGCATTGCCGGCTGTGGCGGCATTGAGAAGGGGAGCCACCTGGATCAGCAGCTCCACCAGGGCGATGGTCTGATGCAGGTCGCTGCCGAAGGAGCCATCGTTTTTGTGCCGCTCCAGGGCCTGGAAGTGCTCGATGAGGGCGATCATCTGCCCGTTGGACAGGTCAGCCTGGAGAAAGGCGGGCTGTGCGATCTGGATGAAGTCTGTCTGGGGGGTGGAGAGTGCGGCGAGGGTGCTCCGGCTGATGTGGAGAACATACCGGGCGTGAAATCCGGTGGCGATGGTGCGGTGGAGGGTGTTCTCCCCGATTAAATAGAGGGTTCCCCGGTTCAGGGGATAGACCTGGTCGTTGACGAAAATGTTTCCCGGACTGGTGAGGGGGAGCAGCAGCTCGCAGTAATCATGGAAGTGGAGCCGGCTCATGCTCCAGCTGTCGTTATGGTTCAGCTGTAGGTGAAAATCGATTTGGGTCATGGGGACCTCCCTGGGAAAACTGTACAATTCGCGCAAAAAAGCGGGAAAAGACTTGCTCTTGTTTGTTTGCTGTGATATTATAACACAGAAAGCGAAGATATGCAAACTTTTTGCCAAGTTCCCAAAAGACCACTTGCATATCTTGTGCTACACTAAATCCTGATGAAGCGTACATACTAGGATCAACTAGAGATTCCGAAACCGACACCGTACATCAAAATACATCAGTGTAATGGGGGTTTTATCTATGAACAAAGTATACACCTTGCACGACGCGGTGGCAAAATTTGTCGAGGATGGGGACTGCATCTCCTTCGGCGGCTTTACCACCAACCGGAAGCCCTACGCCGTGGTGGGCGAGATTTTGCGCCAGGGCCAGAAGGACTTTACCGTCTGGGCCGGTCCTGCCGGCGGCGACTGGGATATGCTCATCGGTGAGGGCCGGGTGAAGGCGTACATCAACTGCTATACCGCCAACTCCGGCTACACCAACGTGTCCCGCCGCTTCCGCGCCGCCATCGAGAAGGGCGAGCTCACCTATGAGGACTACTCCCAGGACGTGCTCATGCTGCAGCTCCACGCCGCCTCCCTGGGCCTGCCCTTCCTGCCGGTGCGGCTGATGCAGGGCTCTGGCATTGTGAAGTACTGGGGCATCAGTGAGGAGCAGCGCAAGACCTTGGACAAGGTGGATGACCTGAAGCTGGTGGAGATGGAGAACCCCTTCGCCCCTGGTGAGAAGGTGGTGGCCGTCCCCGTGCCCAAGCTGGACACCGCCGTTATCCATGTGCAGCAGGCCTCTCCCGACGGCACCTGCATCATCGAGGGCGACGAGTTCCACGATGTGGACATTGCCGTGGCTGCCCGTAAGGTTATCGTCACCTGCGAGGATCTGGTAAGCGACGAGTACATCCGCCGGGATCCCGCCAAGACCAAGATCTTCGGCGAGTGTGTCAGCGCGGTGGTGTGGGCCCCCTACGGTGCCTGGCCCTCCCAGTGCTACAACTACTATGACAACGACTCCCATGCCATGAAGGAGTACGACAAGGCCTCTAAGTATCAGGACGCCGAGGACGCCAAGGTCCAGCTGGAGAAGGCCGCGGTGAAGGCTGAGAAGGCCGCCGCCGCCAAGCCCGACGACGCTAAGCTGGCCGACGCCGCCGCCAAGGCCCGGAAGGCCGCTGAGGACGCCAAGAGCGGTGTGGCCATCCCCGAGACCTTCAAGGATTATCTGGACAAGTGGGTCTACAGCGTGAAGGACCATGAGGAGCTGCTGGACAAGATTGGCGGAGCCCGCCTGATGCGGCTGAAGAATGAGCCTCACCTGGGTTATTCCACCAGACACTAAGAGTTGGGAGGTTATCATCATGTCTGATTACACCAAGTACACCAAGCAGGAAATGCAGGCGTACGCCATTGCCAAGAATATCAAGGAGAACCAGATTGTCATCGTGGGCACCGGCCTTCCCCTGATCGGCGCCTCCCTGGCCAAGCGGGCGGTGTGCCCCTCCTGCCATCCCATCGTGGAGAGCGGCCTGATGGACTGCTCCCCCGTGGAGGTCCCCCGTTCCGTGGGCGACAACCGGTTTATGGCCCACTGTGCCGTGCAGTGGCCCAACGTGCGCTTCATCGGCTTTGAGGCCAACGAGTGGCTGCACAACGAGGACCGCCTGGTGGCCTTCATCGGCGGCGCCCAGATCGACCCCTACGGCAACGTG